>JAYKGU010000249.1:0-18893 GCA_035285585.1 Synechococcales cyanobacterium | reverse complement strand
TAAGTCCATGGCGTCTTCGTTGGAGATGGGGTCTGGATTTGGCTGAGGGGTGGGTCTGGGGGTAGGGGCCGGCGTGGGGGTGGGCGTAGGGGTGGGCGTGGGCGTAGGGGTGGGGCGAGGCGTAGGTGCGGGTGTGGGTGCGGGTGCGGGTGGAGTGCTGCCGCTGGCGCTCCGACCAAATACCTGTGCCCAGTAGTGATTATAGTTGACGCTCCCGGTGTCATTTTCCAGGAAGGTATAGCCAATGCCGATTTCGGTGTAGTTGTCGTTCAGCAAGTTGGCCCGGTGACCAGGGCTGTTAATCCATGCCTGAACAACTTGCTCAGGGGTTCTTTGTCCGGCGGCAATGTTTTCGCCCACGGCACGGGGATTGTAGCCCGCTTCGCGGACGCGATCCAGCACCGAGGAACCGTCTTTGCCCGTGTGGCTAAAAAAGTCTTGCTGGGCCATGTCGGAGGCATGGTCAACGGCGGCTTCCGTCAAATCGATGTTGAGAGCAAGGGGAGCCTTACCGTTCTCCGTGCGAAACTCGTTGGTCAGGGCCAGTACTTGCTGGGCAAAGACCGAACCAGCGCTAGCGGTAGGAGCAGGAGCTGCCGACACCAGGGTATCTACGGTTTGGGAGGAATTAGGATTAGCCATTTCTTTGGGAATAAACTCCAGATAATCAACACGAGCATGTTCTGCGGTTCGAGGTGTACCGTCTTCGACACCATCAATAGTGATTTGGTCACCCTTGTTCAGGGAAACACCCTCAATGACCCGCGAGGTCAGGGTTTTGCCATCGGCAAAGCGGCTACCCCGCTGCTGATCCAGATCAAAGGCCGTAAGGGTGCGATCGCCTTGTTTGACTTCCAGCTTGCCAACCCCATCATTCTCGTCAAAGTAGGCAATCTTGATGTCGTAGGTACCGTTTTCACCCTTGAAAATCATGCTTGCCGACCCGGTTTGGTCGCTGGGGCCACCAATCAAGCTGATTACTTTCTTTCCAGAAGCTACATTCACCGACTCAGTACGGTAGCTGCCAGACAGGTCCATCGTCTCGGCTTCGATGCGCAGCGGGTCTGCGCCAGTGGGGTCAGGCGTGGGAGCAGGGGTAGGAGCAGGCGTGGGAGCAGGAGAGGCGGAAAAAGACGGTGGATATTGTTCAAAGAAAGCCCTGGCATTGTCGGGGTTGGCTGTTTCCTGGCCAGTGATGGCATAGAACAGCATTCCCGCATCGGAGGGATCATTAATTTTCCCCTGGGCATTCTCCATTAAATTCCGCGCTTCAAGAAGCACCGGGTTGCTGGTGTTATCCAACCAGTTCCACTTAAAGCTATTAAAACCTTTGTCATTATTGCTGCCATTGTTCTGATCCTGAATATCAATCTGCGTTACTTCTGGAAAGTTTGCACGGATATCGCTCCAGGTGCGGGGTTTGCCGCCTCCGGGTCGGCTACCAACGTTGCGATTCTCATTCCAGCTTGAGTGAGACAGCAGCGTAATGTTTGCTCGATTGCTGGGGTTGGTTTGTTCAAGGGCGCGGTAGATAGCCTCCATGGGGCCACCTTCGATCGCCAAAACTTGCTTACCCGAATCAAGGATTTTTACCAGTTCATTGGTGGTCTTTTGAATGCCGTCCTGGTAGCTAAAGGTATCAATCCCTAGCTTCTCGGCAAAGGCAGCACTTTCGCGCATAGCCCCAACCTGATAGGTGTTGTTGGGTTCGCTCAAGTTATTGCCATAGAAGAAGGACATTTTGCCCTCTAATCCTGCAGCTTTGGTGATAGATGCAGCGATAGGAAGGGCAGCGATGTCGTCTTTATCATTGTTATTGCCATCAAAGTGAAAGATGATGTGGTCAAATTTGGCCACAAGCGAGTTTGAAAGGTCAGCCATAAAAGCTCCTTGATGAATCCTTTGTTGAAAAAGGCTGGGTTGCACAGACGGCTCTTGTGGCGATAAGCGCTGGGGTCAAAGATTTGCTTTTGGTTCAGCGATCCTGCAAGTGCAACGGTTTAAAGTGACGTCATCAAGTAACCTGCAAATGAAATTTGCAAGTAAGTCGTTAAGCAAAATTAATTTCTTAGGGGTGCACCCCCCAAGAATATGTAATTAAAATTGCTCAAGCACCTAAAACTCATCCAATTGAGTTAGTGCTGATCTTTGCAATGTTTTGGAGGAGCGGGCGATCGCCCTCCACAGGAAATCCACAGGGAGATGGCCGTCAGCAGGCAAGAACCATTTGATGACGATTAGTAACGATGCCAATGGTAGATTCAGCCCTGTCCGATCTCTGAACAACGGAACATGCGTGAACTTCTCGACAGTCCGTGCCTCGTATTAGTGATGCCGCAGGTATGAGAGTCAACCTCTCTCCTACGGTTGGGAAGACGTTTGGACTGCCGTAGGGTTCCCGGCGATCGCCCATTGGCTTCTACGTAGCTCAATCTCGTCTGGTTTGGGGCGAGAGTCTGACTGCTGTTCCAGTGGCCGTAATCAGCAGCAGCACCCCCGACGCGTCGATGTTGATGGTGCCCGTGTCTACTCGCACACCTACGATGGCATCGGCTCCCAGACGAGCTGCCCGTTCTTCCAGTTCGGCGATCGCTTCCCGCTGTCCCCGCTCAAAGACGCGCTCATACGCCCCCGTGCGGCCACCGATGATATCACGGATGCCTGCGAACAAATCCCGCAGGGCATTGCTGCCATAGACGACCTCTGCGGTAACGATTCCCAAATACTGGGACACCATCGCTCCCTGAATCGTATCCGTAGTTGTTTGAATCATTTCAGCCTCCTTTGTCAAGTTTTTTTCCGGTTGCAGTTCTCCCTTGACCGTACCACTGAGGGGGAAGGGCGTCTTGAGCCTTGAGTTTTGGCTTTATGGCGTTACGCTTTCGCGTTAGGACATTCAAGAGGTGTGGAACCCCCGCGTCGCGGGGGTTCCACACGCAAACCTTAGCCCGTAGGGCTTTATTCAGTAAGGCTTACGCAATTTGGTGGTTTTGTAGGCGTAGCGTGCGTATAAATCCAGAACCCAGGACGCTGCACGCAGGGCGTCAGCCCTATTTAGGTGAAAGATGGATGTTGATGATCCCAATTGTTAGCCAAATTGCTCATTAAGCCGGTATGATTCCCTTTGATGTATTCGGTTCCCGTCGTGGTGTGTGGTTGTGAGTTGTGTTTTTGTTATGGCTAAAGATTCTTTGTATCGGGCGATCGCCCCTAAAACCTTTGCCCCGAACGTCCTCACCCCGAAAGTTCTTCTGCCCAACCTGGCTTTGCTCCTCGGGCTGATGGTGGCGGTGTCCCCTGCTGTCCAGGCCCAGACCCAACCGTCGCCGCTGGTGGTGGCCCAAACGGCTCAAAACTCCGATGAGCGCCTGAATGAGCTGCTGCGCCAGGGGCAAGAGCTGGTGGAGGCAGAAAATTTTGCCCAGGCCCTGGTGGTTTATCAAGAGGCCGCTGCCTATGAGCCAGAAAACTCCAAAATCTTCTCTGGTATTGGCTATCTCCAGGCACGGCAGGGAGATTTCCAGGGGGCGGTGCGGTCCTATCAGCAGGCGATCGCCCTGGAGGCCGACAACGCCAATTTCCACTACGCCCTGGGCTACAGCCTGGCCCAACTGGGTGACTATGCCGGAGCTGCCGAAGCCTACCGCCGCACAACCGAGCTAGACAGCGACAATGCCGACGCCTTTTTGGGTCTGGGGGTCGTCTCCACCCGACTCCGCGACTTTGAAACCGCCCTGACCGCCTACCAGCGGGTGGCCGAACTGCGCCCTGGCAATGCGGACGTGTACGAATTTATGGGGGCGCTGTTCATCGAGCAGCAGCGCTACGAAGATGCCCTCGCCATTCTGGATCGGGCTATGGAAATTGCCCCCCGCCGCAGCAGTATTTACCTCAATCAGGGGGTTGCCTGGGTCAATCTCAACAATATTGATGCCGGGTTGGAAGCCTTCAAGCGGGCCACTGAATTAGACCCTACCAACGCTCTGGCCTTCCTGCAAATTGGCGATATTCTGCGGGCACGGGGAGATGGAGAGGGTGCCCTCGCCGCCTACCAGCGGGCCACCTACGTCCAGCCCGATCTGGCGGAGGCCCATGCCCTGGTGGGCGATATCTGGTTTGAGCGGCAGGATTTCCTGCGGGCGGTAGTTTCCTATCGGCGCGTTGTCGAGCTGTGGCCAAATGAGCCGCGAGCCTACTACCAGCTAGGGCGATCGCTCCTGGGGCGAGAGCGACAGCAGGAGGCCATTGAAGCATTCCAGCAGGCTCTGGATCTCTACCAGCGGCAGGGCAACGTTGATGGGGCAGCGCGCACCGAGTCCGTCCTGCAAAACCTGTCGCAGAATTAAAGTTAAAAACTTGGCGATCGCCCCTGGAGAATAAAGGCGGCGATCGCCAGGTCTACCGGCGTGGTCACCTTCAGGTTGGTTTCTTCACCGGGGACGATTTGCACCGGCAGGTCGCAGCGCTCGAACAGGGCGGCGTCGTCGGTCACGTCCCAGCCTTCGGTGCGCCCCCGCTGGTGGCACTGCTTCAGGGTGGTGACGTCGAAACCCTGGGGAGTTTGGGCAGCCCAGAGGTGGCGGCGATCGGGGGTGTGCTCCACCTGCTGGGTGTCGGCGGCGACGACTTTGATGGTGTCCTTGACGGGAATGGCGGCGATCAGGCCGGGACAGGTCATCAGGGCATCGGCGCAGCGGTCAAACAAGTCGGGGGTGGCCAGACAGCGGGCACCGTCGTGAATCAGCACCCGTTCCGCCGCCTCCGGCAGCGCCTGGAGGCCGTTGTACACCGACTCCTGGCGGGTGCTGCCCCCCTGGATAAACTCTACGGGCAGGGCGATCGCCACTTCCTCCAGAATGGTCTTAAAGTCAGGCCAGTCTACCGGCTGACCGATGATGCCCACCCACTGGATGCGCTCGGTGGCGGCGATCGCCCGCAGCGTCCAGGCCAGCACCGGCTGCCCCAGCAGGTCGAGGAGCAGCTTGTTGCGATCGCTACCCATGCGGCGGCCCCGTCCGGCGGCTGGAATCAGTAAATGCACAGGCTTCACTCGCTCAAAACCACACTTGCCATCCTATCCCGAATTGGGGCGGGGCTTGGCCTTTAGGGGCTGGGAATTTCGGGTCGGTCACGCCGGGGTGCGCCAATTGTTCCGGGCGATCGCCAGGGATGTTCATTTGCCTCTTCTGCTGACGTATTTCTTCCCCTACAATAAGGGGCGACTTCTAGTAGCAAACTGCCATGCGAATACTGGCTCTCGTCCCCGGTGGGATTGGCGACCAAATCTTGTTTTTCCCGACGCTTGATGACTTGAAGAAAGCCTATCCGACGGCTGCGGTGGATGTTGTCGTTGAACCCCGATCGAAAGGAGCCTACCGAGTTTCCAAGTCGGTCAGCAGCGTGATTCCGTTTGACTTCAAAGACCGCAACAGTCCCGCTGACTGGGCAAATTTGCTGGGGGTGGCGCGCGATCGCTACTACGATGTCGTCCTCTCCCTGGGGCGGCGCTGGACGGTGGGGCTGCTGCTCTGGCTCACGGGCACCCCCGTGCGGGTGGGCTACGAAAGCGGTCTGGGTAACCTCTTCCTCACCAACCCGGTGCCCCTCAAGGAAGACCAGTACGCTGCCCAGATGTATCACGACCTGCTCCAGGGCCTGGGCATCAACACCCCCTGCCCGCCGCTGTCTATCAACGTGCCCAGGGGCGATATCGAGTGGGCGGAGGCTGAGCAAAAGCGGTTAGGGCTGCCGGGGGGCGGCTATGTGCTGATCCACGGCGGGTCGAGCCAGCTCGCCAAAACCAAAGGCATTGACAAAATCTACCCCGTGGAGCGCTGGAAGGCCATTATTCAAGATTTTCAGACCCGCCAGCCCGACCTGCCCCTGGTGGTGGTGGAAGGGCCGGAGGACGGGGCCTTTGTGGACAACCTCCAGGGCGTTGCCCCCAATCTGAAGGTGACCCAACCCGGTGATGTGGGCAAGCTAGCCGCCATGATTGCCGGAGCCAACCTGATGCTCTGCACCGACAGCGCCCCCATGCACCTGGCCATCGCTCTCCAGGTTTACACCATCGCCCTGTTTGGCCCCACCGATCCGGCACGGCTCATCCCCAAGAGCGACAAAATCATCGCCATCAAGTCCCCCACCAACAGCATGGCGGACATTGCTCCTGACACGATTTTGCAGACCGTCTGGGGTGGCTGATTCATGGCCAGACCCGCTGTATTTCTCGACCGGGACGGGGTGCTGAACATTGAGGCGGGCTACATTCACCGGGTGGAAGACCTGCACCTGGTGCCGGGGGCCGCGCGGGCGGTGCGCCAGCTCAATGAATCCGGTTGGTTCTGCTGCCTGGTCTCCAACCAATCCGGCCCGGCGCGGGGCTACTACCCCGCCAGCCACGTGGAGGCGCTGCACGATCGCCTCTGCAACTTACTCCATGAGGAAACCGGAGCCAGGCTGGATGCCCTGTACTACTGTCCCTACCTGAGTCCGCCGGAGGGGGGCACCGATCCCGAGTTCACCCGCTGGTCTACCTGGCGCAAGCCCAACACGGGGATGCTGGTGGCCGCCGCCTGGGAGCACGACCTGGATCTGCGCCGCAGCGTCATGGTCGGGGATAAGGCCACCGATGTAGATCTGGCTCACAACGCAGGCTGTCGGAGCATTCTGGTGAAAACCGGGTATGGCGATCGCGTCCTCTCCGGCGACTACCAGCACCCCACCCAGCCGGACTACATCGCCGCCGATCTGGCCGATGCGGTGGATTGGATCCTCACCAGCCTGAGGCCTGGCTAATTTCCCTCTCCCTAGCTCTGACGCGAGATCGTATCCTTGTAATGAGCGGTAGTTCATCGCTGTATGAACGGCGGTTCACAGTGCCGTCCAGTCATCGAAACGGAGCGTAGGGCCTTGACATTTACTGACGACAACAACTCCGCTACTCTCCAGGCCGTTTCCCGGCGCGAACTGCGGGAACTGGTGCGATCGCAACTGCAGGCGCTGCTGGAGCAAAACAACCTCCAGGGGGCGAAAGCCCTGCTGGTGCCGGTGCAGCCTGCGGACATTGCTGAGGCGATCGAAGGACTGCCCGAAACCATGCAGGTGATCGCCTTTCGGCTGCTCTCCAAGGCGGAGGCCATTGAGGTTTACGAATATCTGGACTCCAGCGTGCAGCAGTCCCTGCTGGAGAAGTTCAAGCGGCAGGAAGTCCTCAATATCATGGACCAGATGTCGCCCGACGATCGCGCCCGCCTGTTCGACGAACTGCCCGCCAAGGTGGTGACCCGGCTGCTCTCTCAGCTCAGCCTGGAGGAACGCCGCTCCACGGCCCTGCTGCTGGGCTACGAGCAAGGCACCGCAGGGCGAATCATGACGCCGGAGTACGTCTCCCTCAAGGAAAGCTGGACGGTGGCCCAGGCCCTGGAGCGCATCCGCAGTCTGGCCCACGTCAGTGAAACCATCTACTCCCTCTACGTCACCGATGCCGCCCGTCGCCTCACGGGCATTCTCTCCCTGCGGGACCTGGTGATCGCCCAGCCCGACCAGAACATCGGCGACATTATGATCCGCGAGTTCGTCCATGTGCAGACGGACACCGACCAGGAGGAAGTGGCGCGGCTGATCCAGCGCTATGACTTCCTGGCGCTGCCCGTGGTGGACACGGAACGGCGGCTGGTGGGCATCGTCACCGTGGACGACGTGCTCGACATTCTGGAGGAGGAAACCACGGAGGACATCTACACCCTGGGAGGCGTGCAGTCCGGGGCAGACAGCTACTTCCAGACAAATCTGCTCACCGTGGCGCGGCGGCGGGTGGTATGGCTGTTTATCCTGCTGGTGACCAGCGTGGCCACCAGTGCGGTGATTCGTAGCCAGGAGGCCATTCTCGACCAGGTGGTGGCCCTGGCGGCGTTCATTCCCCTGCTGATCAGCGCTGGGGGAAATGTGGGGGCGCAGTCGTCCACGGTGGTGATTCGCGGTCTGAACACGGACGAAATTCGCATCGATCGCGCCAGCCGGGTGATTCGGCGGGAGGCGATCGCCGGTTCCCTGCTCGGCGTTATGCTGGGCACCGTGGCCATGCTGGTAGCCTACGTCCTCCAGGGCAATCTGGCAGTCTCCGTCGTGGTAGGGGTAAGCCTGATCGGCATCTCCATCGTCGCCTCCATCGCCGGGTCGGCCCTGCCGTTTCTATTTCAGGCGGTGGGCTTTGACCCGGCCCTGATGTCGGCTCCCTTCATCACCACCGCAGTGGACGTGTTGGGGGTGACGATTTACCTGAGCATGGCGCGACTACTGCTATTTGCTCCGGAATAACCCCAGCAGCTGAAGCCTCCCCCGAATAGAATTCGGGGGGTTCCCAAACTTGAGTTGGCTTTTCGGGCGATAACCCCTATCTGGCTAACTGGTTTGGGCTGAATGGAGAACCGCTCTAAGGGTGGTTGAGCCAGCCTGCTTTCGGACGCGCTTACTTGCTTGCGGTTTTGTGACACCATTGCTATGCCTCCATCAAGACCGCTTCCAGCCTTGGTTGGCAAGCCAACCCCATAGCAACTTATCCTCAACGGTGTTCGGTGCAGACTCATCTGACCGAAACTTGTCAGTTTCCACCGGCTCTTTCAGCCTTGTGGTAAACCGGAATCTTGAAAACCGGCATAGTACGATTATATCAGATGTCAGGAACTAAAGGTCCCGTGTCGCTTTTCCACCTCGCTCTAAAGAGACGAGGCTATCAAGCTCCCGAGCTATTCCTGTATAGAATTGGTTGGCTTTTTGGGGAAGAAGCTGGGCGCTTTCACACAATTGACATCCTGGCTGCCGATCTGGCCCATCCGCAATCGGCGTATGATGGAAAACAGTCATCATCCGACAAGTGCCATTCCGTACTGATTCAAGGAGCTAAAACCGTGATTGAACCACTACTTTCCGGAATTGTTTTGGGGCTAATTCCCGTAACTCTGGCCGGTTTGTTCGTTGCTGCTTACCTGCAATATCGTCGCGGCAACCAGCTTGATCTGTAGCCTGAAACGCCCGCTTTTGTGAGGCGGTAACTTCACAAACTGTGACAATAAAACGTCACTGCCGTGGTGCCATAGATTTTTTCTCGACAAATCTCTAGCGGGAAGGTGTCTAAGGTGCTGCGGCTTTTGCATGCCGGTTCCTCACCCCTATCGCAACGGTGGGGGAGCGATCGCCCCCGGTCATGCTCCACCGCCAGCTCCCCGTCTGGGGCCAGGAGCTGGTGCTGGGCGATCGCCGCCAACACCGGTTCATACAAGTCACTGGCATAGGGCGGGTCAAAATAAATGCGGTCAAACTGCTGTCCCGCCAGCCTGGGCAGCAGGTGGAGGACATCGCCCCGCATCACCTGAAATTGCTGATCAGCCCTGGCCACCTGCTGCCAGTTCTGCTGAATCACGCCACAGGCCCGCCCCGACTGCTCAATGCCCATAGCCGAAGCCGCTCCCCGGCACAGCGCCTCGGCTCCCATCGCCCCGGTGCCCGTACACAGATCAAGCCAGCGGCATCCCTGGATCTCCCCCTGCCAGATGTTGAACAGGGCCTCCCGCACGCGGGCGGGCGTCGGACGGGTGTCGCGACCGGGCAGGGTCTTGAGCTGACGGTTGCCGTAGATGCGCAGAGCCATGCCGCCTAAGCGGGCACCACCAACTGCTCGCGCACGGCCTGCACAAAGTTTGCCAGGAGCTGGAGTCCGGTAGTAGAAGACTTTTCGGGGTGGAACTGCACGGCCATGAGGTTGTCGCGGGCGATCGCCGCCGTCACAATTTGGCTGCCGTGGGTCACCGTCGCTGCAATATCACTGGGGTCACTGGGGGCGGCGTAGTAGGAGTGGACGAAATAGACCCAGGGATTTTGGGGCAGATTTTGCCAGAGGGGCAGGTGGGGCTGGGTGAGGTCGAGCTGGTTCCAGCCCATCTGGGGAATGGTGATACTGGGTTCGGGGCGAAAGCGCTGCACGGTGCCGGGAATCACCCCCAGCCCTGGCTCCACGCCCTCTTCACTGCCCTCCAGCAGAATTTGCAGGCCCAAGCAAATGCCCAGGAAGGGCTTGCCGCTGGCGATGACGTCGCGGATGGGCTGCACCAGGTCACGGGCACGGAGGTGCTGGATGGCCGGGTCAAACGCCCCCACTCCAGGCAGAATCACGGCGTCGGCCTCTTCCAGGTCGTGGGCCACATCGGTCACGTGGGCAACGCCGCCCGCATTCTCGACGCCCTTACAGGCCGAGTGCAGATTCCCCATGTCGTAATCAATGACCGCAATTTTGACCATGCTGACCTCCAGGCAGTGCAGAAGATACTATTCACTATAAGCTCACTATAAGCCATCCCGAAAAACGCCTTTCCCGGAATTCCAGAAAAGAGAGCCGAAGCCGTTTCCATGCCCCACGACCCCGCCAAGCCCCGATTTTTCGTCGCCCTGACGCTGCCTGCCGATGCCCACGACTACGCCAATCGGGTGATTCGGGAGTTGGGCGATCGCTACCAGACCCGCACCGCCAAGGCCCCGCCCCACATCACGCTCCAGCCGCCGTTTTTATGGGAAATGGGGGCGATCGCTGATCTGGAAAAGGTCATTGATGCCGTGGCCCAATCCCACAGCCCCATCCCCATCAGCCTTTCGGGCTTCAGTGCCTTCAAGCCACGGGTGCTCTACATCAACGTGGGCAAAACCGAGGGCTTGCTGACCCTCCAGACTAATTTACGACTGGAACTGGAGCGTCAGCTCGACATCCTCGACCCCAAAGCCAAAAGCCGCGCCTTTTCTCCCCACGTGACCGTGGCCTCGCGGAACATGACGCCCCAAATTTTCAAGCGGGTCTGGGCAGAACTGGAGCCGCGACAGGTGAGCTTTGAGTTTGTGAGCGATCGCCTCACTCTACTCATCCACGATGGCCACCAGTGGCAGGTGCGATCGCAATTCACCTTTGCCAACATCCCTGCTTAAGGCGGGACAAGGGACCTGCCCACCGGGACAGAACGCCGCCCTGCCCCGGTCAAGAGCTACTGCACCGTGGACTTGGCCATTTCTCCCGTGTGGAACCAGTCCGTGTGGAAGACGCCCGATTTGTCCGTGCGCTCGTAGGTGTGCGCCCCGAAGTAGTCCCGCTGGGCCTGGGTGAGGTTTTGCGGCAGGGAGGCGCGGCGGTAGCTGTCGAAGTAGTCCAGCGAAGCGCTGAAGGCTGGAACCGGAATGCCCAGCTTGTTGGCCGTTGCCAGCACTTCCCGCCAGGCATCCTGGCGATCGAGGATGGTCTGGATAAACTCGGGAGCTAGCAGTAGGTTGGGCAGCTTGGGATTTTCGTTGAAGGCGTTCTTAATCTTGTCCAGGAAGCGGGCGCGGATGATGCAGCCGCCTTTCCAGATGCGGGCCGTTTCGCTCAGGTTGATGTCGTAGTTAAACTGCTCGGAGGCTTTGCCAATCAGGGCCATCCCCTGGGCATAGGAGCAGATTTTGGAGCAGTAGAGGGCATCCCGAATCATGTTGATGAAGGCTTTGGTATCGCCGTCATACTTGCCGCCGGGGCCACTCAGGTGCTTGGCCGCCTCCAGGCGCTCCTGCTTGTAGGAAGAGGTGACGCGGGCATTCACCGCCGCAAAGATCGTGGGCACGGGCACGCCCAGCTCCAGGGCGCTGACCACCGTCCACCGTCCGGTGCCTTTCTGTCCGGCGGAGTCGAGGATTACGTCTACCAGGGGCTTGCCGGTGTCCGGGTCAACTTTGGTGAAGATGTCGGAGGTGATCTCGATCAGGAAGGAATCCAGCTCTTCGGTGGTGTTCCACTCGGCAAAGACTTCGTGCAGCGCCTGCCGATCCAGGCCCACGGCGTTGTTTAGCAGGTCGTAGGCTTCGGCAATCAGCTGCATGTCGCCATACTCGATGCCGTTGTGCACCATTTTGACGTAGTGGCCCGATCCACCAGGGCCGATGTAAGTCACGCAGGGGCCATCGTCCACCTGGGCGGCAATTTTGGTGACGATGGGTTCGATGGATTCATAGGCGGCGCGGGTGCCTCCCGGCATCAGGCTGGGGCCATTGAGGGCACCTTCTTCTCCGCCGCTGACGCCCATGCCAATGAAGCGCAGCCCGGTGGATTCCAGCTCCTGGACGCGGCGCTCGGTGTCTTCGTAGAGGGAGTTGCCGCCGTCGATGATCATGTCCTCGGGGTCGAGCAGCGGCTTGAGCTGGTCGATCACCATGTCAACGGGTTTGCCCGCTTTAACCATGATCAGGATGCGACGGGGGCGCTCCAGGGACTGGACAAACTCTTCGAGGGAATAGGTGGCCTTGACGTTTTTGCCCTGCGCACGCTCATGCATAAACGCATCGGTTTTCTCGGAGGTGCGATTATAGACGGCGATCGAGAAACCGTTTCGCTCCACGTTGAGGGCGAGGTTTTCTCCCATAACGGCTAAGCCGATCAAACCAAAGCTCTGTGCCATAAGAATTCTTTGCCTACATCTGGACAACTGGGGACTTTGAATCCAGAGTAGACAACATTCTGAAATATGGCGTATGTCCAAAGACTTTCTTTAGGAGTCAGGGGACAGTGAAATCTAAAAAATGATTGGGATCACTAATTCATAAAGAAAATTCAAAAAGGGGTTTCCCTTTCACAATGATCCCACCCACCGATATTTCCCATCAACTGTAGGGGTAAATGGCATTCGCCCCCACGTCGGTCGCATCACCCATAGGGCAAATGGCCGTTTGCCCCTACGGAATTGTCCTCGGCATCACCTAACGACGGAGAGGGTGGGATTCGAACCCACGGTGCCTCTCGGCACACTCGATTTCAAGTCGAGCGCATTCGACCACTCTGCCACCTCTCCAGGAAAGCATTTCCCATGCTACCCCAGCATGAACCAATTCGAAAACCCCGCTTTAGAGAAATTCCGTCCCCTTCACAAAATGCTACATCTAAGGCAGACGCGTATTCAGAATCAGGTTTTCTTCATGTCTTTAGCGCCCTGGCGCACGCCCCTATCCCGTGCTATTCATCGCAATCGCTCCCTGCCCTATGCCCGCTACTTCCAGCTGGCCACTGTCCGGTTGGATGGACGCCCTGCTAACCGCACCGTAGTATTTCGTGGCTTTCGAGACGACAGCAACCAGCTTGAAACCGTCACCGACGCCCGCAGCAACAAGTTCGACCAGATTCTCAACTGCCCCTGGGCCGAGGTGTGTTGGTATTTTCCTCAGACCAGGGAGCAGTTTCGGTTAGAGGGAATGCTCACGCTGGTGCAGGCCGACGGCTCCGATGTTGACCTCCAGCAGGAGCGGCGGCAGGTGTGGCAGGGACTTTCGGACTCGGCGCGATCGCAGTTCACCTGGCCCCACCCCGGCAAACCCCGCGCCCATGCATCTGAGTTCGACACAGACCCCCCCGATCCCGACCAGCCCCTCGACAATTTCTGCCTCCTGCTCCTGGACCCCATTCGGGTTGATCACCTGGAGCTACGGGGCGAACCCCAAAACCGCTTCCTCTACCACCGGGACGATCAGGGCCACTGGCAAGAGCAAGCGGTAAACCCCTAGACACCCCATCACGTAGGGGCGAAGCATTTTGTAATAACCTCATGGAGCTTCTCCTGAACGTACTGCCGAAATGCTTCGCCCCATCGAGCAAATTCCCTACCCCAAACCTTAATCGACAGGACGGTTAAAATAATCGATTAAGAAGCATTCTTCGCTCACAATTATGCAGTCCATGTCAACACCGTCCCCCGCCCAATCCTCCGGTTTACCCACCGGCATGCTGCGCGGCGTCCACCATATTGCCCTGCACGTCAAAGACATGGCGGCCTCCCGCCACTTCTACGGCGCAATCCTCGGCTGCCGGGAGCTGGTGGGGGAGGATGTCCCCGCCACGCTGAAGGATCTGGTGGCGGCTGGGGAGGTGGCCAACTTTGAGCTGCCCGACGGCACCATCTTGGATCTCTTCGCCAAGCCCGATTTGGAGCCGCCCCACCCCGATCCCCGGCAGGAATTCACCCGGATGGGGCACCTGGCGTTCGATATCGATCCCCAGGAATTCGACCAGGCGGTGGCAGTGCTGCACCAGCATCAGGTACCCATTGACCATGGGCCGGTGAGCCGTCCCACAGGGCGGGGCATTTACTTTTACGATCCCGACGGGTTTCTGCTGGAGATTCGCTGCAATCCGCCACTGCATCGCTGAAAGACCCGCAGCATCCACAGGTGCCCGTCCAGCTTGCGCTCCACCTCAATCAGCACGTCTTGGGTCAGAGGCTATTCCAGCCTTACACCTTGCGCATTCCCGGCACCCCCGACAGGGCCGATCGCAGCCATTCCCCCGCCTCCTTGAGGTTTTGCCGAATCGGCTGCTGCGTGCTGAGGAACACACGGGCGCAGTTGCGCCCCGGCATTCCCGAAATGGAGCCGCCGGGATGGGTGCCCGCCCCAGTGAGGTACAGGCCATCAATGGGCGTCTTGTAGTTGGCGATTTCCGGCAGCGGCCGCAGAAACACCATCTGATCCAGGGTCATGTCGATGTGGTAGTAGTTGCCTTTGAAGGCTCCCAGCCGTTCTCCCAGTTCCGCAGGGCTTTCCACCCGGCGGGCGATGATGGCGTTCTTCAGGTTGGGGGTGTAGTCCGCCATTTTGTCGATGACCCGATCGGCCACCTGATTCTTGAGTTCGTCCGTCCAGCCCGTGCCGTGCAGCCCCGTGCCCTCCGCGCCCGCAATCTGGTAGGGGGCGAAGAACTCAATCCACATGGTGTGCTTGCCTTCGGGGGCCATGGACGGATCCAGGTAGGTGGGCACATCTACATACATGGACGGATTCCGGTCGGGAATCTGCCCCATGGACGGCAGGGCGTGGGCTTCCTCGACGTGGTTCACCGAGTCGGCAATCAGCACGGAGCCGGACCAGTACTCATCCCGATGGTCAAACCCGTCAAAGCGGGGCAGTTCCGACAGGGCCAGGTCAATTTTCAGGATGGTTTCGTTGTTGTTGACAATGCGACGGTCGAGGCGCGATCGCAGCTCAGCACAAACCCCATCTGTATCCGCCGGATCAATCAGGTGCAGGAACAGCCGCTTGGCGTCGATGTTGGAAATCACCCCCTTGGTGGCGCGATACTCCTCTCCGGCCACCGTGCGCACACCCTCAGCCTTTCCATCTGGGCTAATTAGCACCTGCTTGACCATCTGGTCACATAAAATCGTGCCGCCATCGTGCTGGACGCGGTTCACCAACGCCTGAATCAGTGCCCCCGTGCCACCTCGCGGTCGCCCCATGCCGGGATTGTGCCGCAGCGACATCATCATGCCGCCGATCGCCAGGGTTTTTTGGGACGGGGGCGCGCCCAGTTCCGCTGCCAGTCGAGCCAGGGGCGCTCTCACGAATTCCGAGTCAAACCATTCCTCCAGAATGTCCTGGGGGCTGGTGATCATGGTGCGCAGCACGTCCAGGGTTTGATCGACGCCGCCCAGGACGGAGAGCAAATCCTTGAGGTTGTGCAGGCCGTAGTTGCCGAGAATATCCACAATCGACTTGGGCGGCGCGTTGAAGATGGGCGTGATGGCGCGGGTAAGCCGCTGCCAGAACTCGTCGAATTCGGCGTAGCGGCGGGCGTCGCGATCGCTATATCGGGCAATCTCCGCACAGGTCTGCTCCACAGAGCGGTGGCCCAGGAAGTAGGTGCCATCGGGGTGGGGGCAAAACACCACGGGATCGCAGAATAAATACTCCAGGCCAAATTTGTTGAGTTCCAGCTCTTCGACCACGGGGCTGAGGTGAATAAACTCATGGTCGATGGCGCACAGGTTGAAGCGAAAGCCAGGTGCTTCGTCGGGCAGAGCCTCTTCAGTGGTGGCGGCTCCACCGGGAACGGAGCGCTTCTCCAGCACCAGCACCCGATATCCGGCTTTCAGCAAGTAGGCGGCGCACACCAAACCGTTATGGCCCGCCCCAATAATCACAACATCGTAGGTCTGCATGGGGGATCTCGATTCTTTACTCGATTCGTTAATTGATGGCTCTTTTGAATGAACCGTAGCGCTGCTGGGCTGAGACAAACTGCCCCAGCGATCGCGTAAGAGGCGTCGCTCTGTCCCCACGGACAAGCCAACACCCCGTGACTCTTGTCAGATATCGATTACGTTAGCGCTCTTCTGATTATTTTGAGCGTTTGCCCTGGCTCTTTCTTGCGTCCTTAGGCGGATTGTCGAATTCGGCGATCGCTGGCCCCTATTTCCCGCTTTGCCTAAGAGCACTGGGCGATCCCCCCTAACCCCCTTGGAAATGGAAGAACAGAGCTAACCAGCCATCTTCTGCCTTCCGCCCTCTGCCCTCTGCCTTCCGCCTTCCGCCTTCTGCCTTCCGCCTTCCGCCTTCTGCCCTCTGCCTTCCGCCTTCCGCCTTCCGCCTTCTGCCTTCTGCCTTCCGCCTTCCGCCTTCTGCCTTCTGCCTTCTGCCCTCTGCCTTCTCAAGAGGCCATTTTCAGCAGCGTTCTCACCGTCCTCAGTAGCTCGATCGGTGTAAACGGCTTGGTAATGTAGGCGTCTGCGCCCTGCTTCATACCCCAGTAGCGGTCAAACTCTTCGCTTTTGGTGCTGCAAATCAGGATGGGCACCGTTCGCACCGCTGGCTCGCTGCGAATCCAGCGACACAGCTCGTAGCCATTCATCTCTGGCATGATCAGGTCGGTGATGACCAGATCTGGCGAGCCATCTCGCAGCCGCTGCATCGCCTCAGAACCGTTTGTTGCTTCCAGCACCTCCATCCCGTTGCTTCTGAGCAAATCCGAGAGCATCGTCCGCAACGTTTGACTATCGTCCACGATCAAAATTGTCGTCATGACTCCTTATCTAACCCCGGATGTAAGAAGATGGCGATCGTTAGCCTGCGCTTGTCGGATTTCCGTCCTGGAAAGCAATTAGGTATCGGTTGGTGGAAGGTAGGCCGCCCCCGCCTCAGCCATCTTACTGAACTAAGACGCCTCTCTGAGTGTGCCCAAAATGATCAGGGAAACGCTATTGGTGTCGTCACTTCACGATGGGGTCATATTGAAGCCCCACCTATTTTATGGAATCCTTATCAACTTGGCTCACCATCATCCTACAGGGTGCCGTCAACCGTATCCGGAGGAGCTGGGTAGATGATTGGGAAGCCCTGCTCCCACGGCTGTCTCAGTTAGAATCAGCATAGGGCAGTTGCCGCAGGGCAACCGTCGATGAACTGTCATCTCACTGTCACACCACCGCGATGCGGGTTGTTTACCTTATCAGTAGGTAAACAAACAGGGAAGGGCATCGGTTTTGTCCAACCGCCAGGTGACGCTTCCCACTGATGACGAGCAGTTGACAGCCATGACCATGAATTCTCCGGTAAATCCCTCTGATGCGCAACCGACCATGACCCACCGTCCCAAGTTTCCCATCTGGAATAGGCCGCTTGCCTCTATTTCCCTGGTGCTGGTGGGAGCGGGCATCGCCACCGCTGGACATTATGCGGTTTCTCGCGTTGATAATTTCCTGGAACGGGAGGCGATCGCCCAGGACACGCAGTTGGCCGCTCCCCAAGACAGTGAAACGGCCCCTCAGCTTACCCCTGGCTCGGCGTTGCCGCCCATTCCCTCCCATAACTTCATCAGTCAGGTGGTTGAGCAAACGGGGGATGCGGTGGTGCGTATCGACGCTTCCCGCACCGTCGCCAGTGCTGGCCCCGGCGCGTTGAATGATCCCTTCTTCCGGCGCTTTTTTGGCGACAGTATGCCCGTTCCTCCTTCTGAGCAAATTCAGCGGGGCGTTGGCTCTGGCTTCATCTTTAACCAGGATGGCCACATTGTTACCAATGCCCACGTGGTGGATGGGGCCGATACCGTCACGGTGACCCTTAAGGACGGTCGGCAGCTAGACGGTCGGGTGTTGGGGTCAGACCCTGCTACCGACGTGGCCGTCATTAAGATTGAGTCTGAAGAAAACCTGCCCGTGGTTAAGATTAGCGATTCTGACAGCATTCAGCCAGGAGAATGGGCGATCGCCATTGGTAATCCCCTCGGCTTAGACAACACGGTAACGGCGGGTATCATCAGTGCCACAGGCCGCACCAGCGGTGAGGTGGGTGTTCCTGACAAGCGGGTTGACTTCATTCAAACCGATACGGCCATCAACCCTGGCAACTCTGGCGGGCCGTTGCTCAACGATCGCGGCGAAGTGATTGGCATGAACACTGCCATCATTCAGGGTGCTCAGGGAATTGGCTTTGCCATTCCCATCAACACGGTGCAGAACATCGTGGAGCAGCTCGTCGAAAACGGCAAGGTCGAGCATCCTTTCCTGGGAATTCAAATGGCAACGCTGACGGATGACTTGAAGCAGCAGGTTAATTCTGATCCCAACAGCGGTGTGAGCATCACTGCCGACGAGGGGGTATTCGTGGCGCAGGTGGTGCCCGGTTCTCCTGCAGCAGCGGCAGGCGTGCGGGCTGGAGACGTAATTACGGAAATCAACGGTGACCCGGTGCGGGCAGCGGAGGACGTACAGAGTACGGTTTCAGAGAGCCGCATCGGCAGTACGCTGCGGCTCACCATCGAGCGGGATGGACAAACCCGCAATCTGACCGCGACCCTGGGTGAGCTGCCGGTGACTACTGACGATTGACCAAAAATAATGGGATACAAGCCTCGCCTTTTTAGGGCGACTTCTGGTACACTGGTATTGGTTGAAACCCCCACCTCAGCTTGCAGCGATATACACACCCTAAGAGGTGCTGAAACCGGGCCTGGGCCAGCGAGAGGGAAAGATCAAAGGGCAATGCTTTAGGCAACCTGGAGACAAACAAAATCTCATATTTGGATTGTTCGTCGCCGGGGGACACTCGGAGACGCAAAACGGACA
>JAYKGU010000248.1:0-4953 GCA_035285585.1 Synechococcales cyanobacterium | reverse complement strand
TTTGTTGAAATGGTTGGGCCAAATCAATCTTCCCAGCAGCGAATTTCCTCCTGTAGTTTCCCACCTTTGGCAGTCGTTTTATATGATTTGCAGCGAATAATTTGTATTAGTGGCGTTCTAAAGACGCACGATTGGACATCGCCTGAGTTCAAAAACTTGTTATGACCTACGACTATGACTTTTTTGTAATCGGTGCTGGGCCGGGGGGAGCCTCGGCAGCAAAGAGAGCCGCTAAATATGGCGCGAAGGTGGCGATCGCCGAACGGGAGAACCTGGGCGGAGTTTGCACGAATCGGGGCTGTATTCCCAAAAAGCTGATGGTCTACGCCGGAGACTTTGCTGACCTGGTGGAGGATGCGGATGGCTATGGCTGGGACTTGGTCGCCAAAGGATTTAACTGGCAGCGCTTTGTGGCCGCCCGCAATCAGCATGTGGAGCGCATCCATGCCGCTCAGCAGCGGGCACTGGATGAGGCGGGTATTGAGCTGATACGCGCATCCGCCAGGTTTATTGATGGCCACAGGCTTCAGGTGGGCGATCGCCAGATCACCGCGAGAAATATTCTGATTGCGGTGGGGGGCAAGCCCAACAAGCCGCCTATCGAAGGCATTGAGCACGCTATGACTTCAAAGGAAATCTTTGATATCGATCGGATTCCCCATCGCATCGCCATCATTGGGGCGGGCTACATCGGTGTGGAGTTCGCCAGCATGTTCAGCCAGATGGGGGCGGACGTGTTTATCATGAACATCGAGGCGTGTATCCTGCAAAGCTTTGATGACGACATTCGCTTTGGGCTGCGGGACGCCCTGATGCAGCGGGGCATCCACAGCTTTTGCAGCACCACCGCTAACAAAATTGAACCCGTTGCCGATGGCCTGCGGCTGACTCTGGAGGGCGACTGTCCCGATCGGGGCGACTGTCCCAAAGAAATCACCGTAGATCGGGTGCTGTGCGCCACCGGACGCAGCGCCAACCTGGAGGATTTGGGCCTGGAGCAGGCAGGAGTCGAGGCCAATAAGAAAGCGATCGCCGTCAACGACTATAGCCGCACCAGCCAGGAGCACATCTATGCTGTAGGGGACTGCACGGGACGGCTGGGCCTCACCCCAGTGGCTACGGCTGAGGGACGGGCGGTGGCGGATACCCTGTTTGGCGATCGCCCCCAAACCGTGGACTATCGCCTGGTGCCCACCTCCATCTTTGCCCGCCCCGAAGCGGCCTCGGTGGGCCTAACGGAGAAGGAGGCCCGTGAGGATCTGGGGGATGACCGGGTGCGCTGCTGTCGGACCCGCTTTACCCCCCTATTCAACAGCCTCACCCAGTCCTACAAGCGAGAGCAGCAGGCGCTTTTTAAGGTAGTGGTGGATCAGGAGAGCGATCGGGTGGTGGGCATTCACGCCATCGGCCCCCACGCTGCCGAGATTATTCAATCCCTGGCGGCGGCAATGAAGATGGGTATCACCAAGAGCAAGCTGGATGAAACCATCGGCATCCATCCCACCATTGGGGAGGAGCTGTTTTTGATTTACGAGTAGGGTGACAAGAATACAGAATCCAGGAGTCAGAATTCAGGAGTGTAATCGGCATCGCCTTCTGACTTCTGACTCCTGACTCCCGACTCCTGCCCCCTACTCCATTCCCTCAATTGGCGCAAATCCCTGCCGCTGCACGTTTTCGGTGATTGTGCGCGGCTCCAAAAACTGGAGCAGGTAGTCTGGTCCACCCGCTTTCGTGCCCACCCCCGACAGCTTGAAGCCGCCAAAGGGTTGGCGGGCCACGATCGCCCCGGTGATGCTGCGGTTGATATACAGGTTGCCTACCTCAAACTCGTGGTAGGCCCGGTCGATGTGGGAAGGGGTGCGGGAGTAGAGGCCGCCTGTGAGGGCGTAGTTGGTGTTGTTGGCGATCGCCAGCGCTTCATCAAAGCTACCCGCCCGCATCACCGCCAGCACGGGACCAAAGATCTCCTCCTGGGCAATGGTGGCGTCAGGCGGTACTTCGGTGAAGATGGTCGGTCCCACGAAGTACCCTTGCTCCGGCGTTGGCATCTGGAGCGCCAGCTTCGCCTCTGACTTACCCGTCTCGATGTATTCCCGAATGCGGGCCTGGGCCTTGGCGTCGATTACCGGGCCGACTTTGGTGCTGGGGTCGTCTGCCAGGCCCACATTCAAGGACTGGGTGGCTTCAATCAGCCGGGCCACAAACAGGTCGTGAATCGGCTCCAGCACAATCACGCGGGAGCAGGCGGAACACTTCTGGCCGCTGTAGCCAAAGGCGGAGTAGACGACTCCTTGCACCGCCTGATCCAGGTCGGCACTTTCGTCCACGATGATGGCGTTTTTGCCCCCCATTTCGGCAATCACCCGCTTCATGTGGCGCTGACCGGGCTTGAGCACCGCCGCCTCGGCGTAGATGCGGCAGCCCACCTCCTGGGATCCGGTGAACACAATCATGTGGGTGTCCGGGTGCTGCACCAGGTGCGCCCCCACGGTGGAGCCGCGACCGGGCACGTACTGGAAGACGCCGTCGGGAATCCCCGCTTCCACCAGAATTTCTGCCAGCTTGGCGGCGATCACCGAGGTGGCCTCGGCGGGCTTCAGCAGGGCGCAGTTGCCCGTCACCAGAGCCGCCACCGTCATTCCCGTGGGAATGGCCAGGGGGAAGTTCCAGGGGGCGATGACCACCACCACGCCACGGGGCTGGTAGACGAGGCGATCCGTCTCTCCCGCTACGTCATAGGTGTAGCCTCGATCCAGCCGCTCCATCTCCGCCGCATAGTAGCGACAGAAGTCCGCCGCCTCGGAAATTTCCGGGTCGGCCTGGTGCAGAGTTTTACCGCCCTCCAGCACCATCCAGGCGGCGAGTTCCGCCCGTCGGGCTTCAATTAAATCGCCTGCTTTGCGAATAATGGCGGCTCGCTCTCTGGCGGGGGTAGCTTTCCAGCTTTGGAAAGCGGCTTTAGCCGCCTGCATAGCCGTCTCTGCCTGCTCAACGCTTAGCAGTCCGACGGTGCCTACCACTTCGTCAGGGTTGCAGGGATTCACCGAATTGATCATTTCCGCCGTGTTCAAGCGCTGGCCGTTCACCAGGGGCAGGTAGGTCTGGCCGAGCTGCTGACGCACCTGGGCGATCGCCCCCAGAGCCTTCTGCCGTTCTGCGGCGATCGCATAGTCCGTATCCGCAGCGTTGGTCAGCAGCGTGTAGGGAACGGTCGGCGTCGGAATCGCAACCTCCCCATCCTCCTCATCCAGCATCACGGGCGGGGCCAGCAGTTCCTCTACGGGACGATCCTCCAGGCTCTGCCGCAGGAAGGAGCTATTGGCCGTATTCTCCAGCAGGCGGCGAATCAGGTAGGACATGCCGGGAATCAGCTCGCCGTAGGGGCAGTAGACCCGCACCCGATAGCCCTGATCCACCAGAGCCTTGGCCAGCTTGTCGGCCATGCCGTAGAGCACCTGCATCTCAAACCGCCGGGGGGGCACCTTGAGGGCCTGGGCAATGGCGATCGCCTTCGCCTGGGACCGCACGTTGTGACTGCCAATGGCGGCATACAGGACTGCGTGGTTCTCCAGCAAAATCTGGGTCATCCGCTCGAAGTTGGCGTCGGTGGAAGTTTTGTGGCGATAAACGGGCTGGGGCCAGTGGTGCTGGCGGGCGGTGATGGTTTCCTGATCCCAGTAAGCGCCCTTCACCAGACGCACGGTGATGGGATGGCCCCGCTCCCTGGCCCAGTCCACCAGACCCAGCAGATCCTGGGCGCTGTCCCGCAGGTAGGCTTGCAGGGTGACGCCGATATCGGTGCGATCGCGAAACTCCTCTTCCAGCAAAATCCGCTTGAGGATGGCCAGGGTGAGATCCTTGTAGCGGTACTGCTCCATGTCGAAGTGGACCATGGCTCCCAATTCCTGGGCACGGCGCAGCAGGGTGCGGATGCGATCGCTCACCTTAGCTTCACTGCCCGCCGCATCCAGCGGGTCAAACTGGGAGTAGAAAGCCGTCAGCTTGACGGACACCTGCACCTTAGATAGAGGTTCACCCCCCGCCTGGTCAATCTGGGACACGGGGGACCAGCGCTGGGCCGCCTCGGTCAACTGCTCCATCAGGTCCAGGTAGCGGTTCAGATAGGACTGGGCCTCTGGCTCCGTGATTACCGCTTCACCGAGCAAATCCACGGTGAAGGTCATCTTTTGCTTGCGGAGCTGTTCAATACTCTTCAGCGCCTGCTTCAGATTCTCCCCGGCAATGTACTTGCGGGCCAGGGTCTCTACGGCGGTGGAAACGGTGGTGGCCGCGACTTGTCCCGGCATGGAGTCGGGGCTGGCGAAGTTGAGCAGCCCTTTTAGCGCGCTGGGCAGCTCTACGGACTCGTCCCCCAGATACTCCTGGAGGTGGCGGGCAATTTCGGCCTTGCTTTTCAGGGAGGGCAGGCAGTCGATGAAGCGAAACATCTGCACCCGCAGCCCCGGATTGCCCATGGTCCAGTCCAGCAGCTTATCGTCCCAGCGCATCTGGTCGCGCATCTGGGCCAGGATGCCCTTCCTGGACTCCTGGGTGGCGGTGAGCAACTGGCGGGCGATCGCCTGGGTACTGGCCTCATAGGGATTGTCGGTGACCAGATTGGGAACAGAAGTAGACGCAGGACCAGGGGTTTGTAGAACCACAGTATTTTCTCCAAATGCAGCGGGCGATCGCACCAACCAACAAATTGCCCAAGAATTCAAACCGCACCGGCCCTACGAACGTATATGATTCGCGTTTCCTGGTGTCTTTTGGGATTGGCATAACCGATCCTAGCGCAAGGTTGCTCTGCCGATGGGGTCTGTTGACCAAAATCATTGGGATTCAAGCCCCGCCCTTCCAGGGCGGCTTTGGTTGCGGACGTACTCTATCAGCACCGCCAGCGGCGCACCGCCAACGGAACTAGCTGAGTAACTGGGACTCCATAGCGCC
>JAYKGU010000247.1:0-16826 GCA_035285585.1 Synechococcales cyanobacterium | reverse complement strand
CCAGAATCCAGAATCCAGAATCCAGAATCCAGAATCCAGAAGGCGGAAGGCAGAAGGCAGAATCCAGAATCCAGAATCCAGAATCCAGAATCCAAAGTCTAGAATCCAACATCCAAAATCCAAAATCCAAAATCCAAAATCCCTTCCTCCTCACCCTTTCGGCCCGCACCCCTGTTGCGCTTCAGGAAATGGCTGACCGCTACGCCCGCCACCTGGCTGCCCACCCAGACCTGGCCATGGAGGATGTCTGCTGGACGGCGAACGGAGGGCGATCGCACTTCAACCATCGCCTCGCTTTCTTGGCCCCGTCCCTGCCGTCCCTTGGGTCGCTTCTGGAGGTGGTGCTGGCGGGACAGCCCCATCCCCAGGTCTATCGGGGGCGGAGTGGGGGGGCGTCGCCTGCTGTGGTGTTCGTTTTTTCGGACGGGCTGCCCCAGGGGGCGATCGCTGCCCAAATTCTCGACGCCCATCCCCTGCTGCGGCAGGAACTCGACCGCTGGCAGGCCCTCTGTGGCGCGGATGCCCTGGCCAAAGGGGACTCAGCCATCGGCGTCCTGGCCACCCAATATGCCCTGGCCCGGCTCTGGATCGCCTGGGGCATTGCTCCCAAAGCGCTGACGGGGTGGGGGATCGGGCGGATTGTGGCGGCCTGTGTCGCTGGAGGAATTGGCCTGGAGGATGGCCTGCGGCTGGCGATCGCCCATGACCTGGGACGACATACCGCTGCCGGAGCCGACCCCTGGCAGGAAGTGAGGGCGATCGCCCCCACCCTCACCTATCATCCCCCCGTCTACTCCTTGCTGGATGGCGCACCGGGAACCGCGGGCGCATCAGTGCTGAGGGACGGGCAGGACTGGGAGCGCTGGCTGACCCGACCTACGGATTCATCGCTGGTTCAGGATCTGGAGCAAAGCGGCATGGATGGGGCGATCGCCCTGGGGACGTTACCGGAGGATGGGTGGGGGGCGATCGCCCAGACCTCTACCCGTAGCACGGCCACCGTCGAGCTGCCCCCCGATCACCGAGATCCGCTATGGCTGGCAAGCATCGGCCATGATGGCCAGGTCTGGCCGCACCTGCTGGACGCCCTGGCCCAGCTTTATGTCCAAGGCGCGACCATTGACTGGCGTCAGGTACAGAGCGGCGGACGCCCGGTGAGTCTGCCCACCTATCCCTTCCAGCGCCAATTTTTCGCGATACAATAATGCGGGCAAAATTCCCGATGAGTGAGCACAAGTGGGGTATCCATTTAAGCTGGGAAATCCTGGTTGGATAGGAATTCAGAATCCAGGAGTCAGAATTCAGAAGGGATCTGACTTCTGACTCCTGGCCCCTGACTCCTGAATTCTATTCCTGAAAAAGCGTCCCGCCTTTTGATACCCACAATTTTGTTCATATCCTCATTCCTGAAACTATGCGAGGTGTTATGACGGTTCCGTCTCCCCAGCGTCAGCAAGGTCGCCGTTGGCCAAGTTCCGGTCGGCAAAAGCTTCCCTGGCATCAGCGTCGCTGGCACCGAGGCCCGGTTAGCCTGATAGGCTTGATGGCGATCGCCCTGCTGATGGTTCTGGCCCTTCCCCAACCCGGTGTGGCCCAGCTCTTCAACAGCGCCGTGGATCAGCTCCCGGCCCAGGAGCGGGCGGCCCTGCGCAGCGGCCAGGTAACGGTGGCGGGGGGCAACGGCAGCTACACGGGACGCGTTCTGGCCAATGCCCCGGTGAACACCGCCTGGGACGTACTCACCGACTATGGAAACTTTGCCCGCTTCTTCCCCAGCGTCACCAGCAGTCGCCTCCTGGAATCTGAGGGCAATCGCCGCGTGTTTGAACAGGTGAACGAGGTGCGCGTCTTTCCCGTGACCCGCCGCAGCCGCATCGTCATCTCCGCCACCGAAAGCTACCCCCAGCAAATCGCCTTTCGTTTGATTGAAGGGGATGTTAATTCCCTCCAGGGCGTCTGGCGGCTGGATCCGGTCGCGCCCTACGCGGGAGCTGCCCCCAACCAGGTGCTGATCACCCATCAGGTGACCGTCGATCCCGGATCGTCGGCCACACGGGGGTTATTTTTGAACATTTACGAGAACACGCTGGCGGAAACCCTAACGGCCCTCAAGCAAGAAACGGAGCGGCGGGCCAGGCGGTAAAATCAGCTCCGTGTATTGGATAAAGCTCGGTTGATTCGGCGGTTGGCGTAATTTGGCAGTAGCAGGAGAAAGGAGTGAGGCAGTTGTATCAACACGTCCTGATCACCGGCGGGTCAAGCGGTATCGGTAAGGCGATCGCCCACCTCCTTGCCCAGGATGGCGCTAACCTCTCTTTAATCGCCCGCAACCCCGATCGGCTGAATTTAGCCCAGGCCGAGCTATCCCAGGTGAAGCAACAGGATACCCAGCAAATACTGACTTTCTCGGCGGATGTGGCGGTGCAGGCCCAGGTGGAGCAGGCGGTGCAGGGGGCGATCGCCCAACTCGGCCCACCGGATTTGCTGATCACCTGCGCGGGCATAGCCCATCCCGGCTACTTCCAGGATCTGCCCCTGGAGATTTTTGAGCGAACGATGGCCGTGAACTATTTCGGCACCCTTTACTGTATTCGCGCGGTTCTGCCGACGATGATGCAGCGGGGGCGGGGGCACATCAGCATGGTGTCGTCTGGGGCCGGACTCATCGGTCTGTTTGGCTATACGGCTTACGGCCCCAGTAAGTTTGCCCTGCGGGGGCTGGCGGAATCGCTGCGGGCGGAGCTGAAGCCCCTGGGCATCGGCGTTTCCATCACCTATCCCCCCGATACGGATACGCCCCAACTGGCGGAAGAAACCAAAACTAAGCCGCTGGAAACCCAGGAAATCACCGCCACGGCTGGGGTCTGGCAACCGGCGGATGTGGCCAGCACCATCTTAAACGGCATCCGACGCAACCGCTTTGCCATCGCCCCCGGCACCGAAATGGGCGTCCTTCACCGCTGCCACAGCCTCCTCGCCCCCGGCCTCAACTGGTATTTTGACCGCATCGTGGCCCGCCACCAGAGAGCTGGAGGGCGATCGCCAGTAAATCCCAGCTAATGCGCATCCCCTCGGCCAAGTATCGGCCAAAAATCTCCCTGCTGGGGCTGAGCCTGATTGCCCCCATTTACTATGGCCTGCTCACCCTGGGCCACACCCTGCGCCATCCCTACATCGTGCAGGACGATGCCCGTCAGCATGTGGTCTGGTTCTGGCGATCGCTCAATCCTGCCCTCTTCCCCGACGATCCCATCGCCGACTACTTTCAGACCCTCGCCCCTCTGGGATTTCGGTTTGTCTACGGCACCGCCGCTGATCTGGGGATTGACCCGCTGCTGCTGGCCCGCCTCCTGCCCCTGCCCCTGGCCCTGATCGCCACGATTTACCTGTTTCGCCTGACCTGGCGCATCATTCCCAGTCCTTTAAGCGCCTGGCTGGCGACCCTGATTTTCAACCAGCACCTCTGGCTCAACGACGACCTGGTTTCCGCCACGCCCCGTGCCTTTGTGTATCCCCTGTTTGCAATGTTTCTGGATGCCCTGGTGGGGCGATCGCTCCTCCCCTGTCTATTAGCTTTGGGCGGATTGGGCCTCTTCTTTCCCCAGATGATGCTGGTGGGGGTGGCGGTGCTGGGGGTGCGGCTGCTCACCTGGCGGGGGGGACGGCCTGCCCTGTCACAAAATTCCACAGACTGGTGGTTTGCCCTGGCGGGGTTGGGGGTGGCGATCGCCATCGCCCTGCCCTTCACCCTGAACCTATCCGACTATGGGCCAGCCGTGACCGCTGCCCAGATGCGCCATCTACCGGAATATGGTCTGGGGGGACGCAATGAGTATTTTGGGGTGCATCCCGTAACTTTCCTGCTGCACGGCTCCAGCGGCCTGCGCATTCCCGTCTTTCCCAGCGTGATCTGGGCGGGGTTTGCCCTGCCGGTTTTCCTGCGGCAGCGGTCTACACGCCGCGAAACGCCCCTCCTTCGCGCCATGACCCCGAACCTCAGCATTCTGGTTCACCTGCTGGCGGCTTCCCTGGGCATGTATGGGCTGGCCCACCTGCTGCTGCTGCGCCTCCATTTTCCCAGCCGCTACACGTACCATAGCTGGCGGTTTGGGCTGGCGATCGCTGCTGGCATCGTTGTCGCTGCTGTGCTGGAGCGGGTCTGGCGATGGTGGCAGCAGCGGTGGCGTGAAGGGCTGAACCGTCGAGATTGGCTGATTGGGGGCATCTGGGCCACGCTGCTGGCAACGGTGGTGCTGGTGCCTGCCTTTCCCCCCCTGGTGTTTGCGTTTCAGGGGTGGATCATCGGTGATCAGGCCGCCATCTATGAGTATCTGGCGCAACAGCCACCGGAGACGGTGGTCGCCTCCATGGCCGCCGAGGCGGATAATTTGCCCGCCTTCGCCCACCGATCAACTTTTGTGGGGCGGGAGTTTGTCCTGCCCCATCATCCCCGCTATTACGCAGAAATGACGGATCGGGCCACTCGCCTGATCCGCGCCCAATACAGCCCAGACGCTACGGATCTGCGCTCCTTTCTGGCGAGCGATCGGATAAATTTTATACTTTTAGATCGGCAGTCTTTTCAGTTGAATTACTTAGAGCAGGATTGGCTGATTCACAGTTCGCTGCAGCCAGTCACTCAAGCTGCTATTAATCAACTTCGTGGAGGGAAAATACCGGCGATCGCCACAGTGCTTTCCAGGTGTCAGGAGGTATCAAATGCTACATACATTCTGCTGAATGCTGAATGCGTCAAAACCGCTACAGCCACACCTTCTGCCAATTAGAACCTATCTGGAAACACCGCTGGGGGTTCTGGCCTCCAAAAACTTTGGCGAGTTTTCAGACAGGCACTTAAGGCAATGGCTTTACCGCCCCCCTTATTAAGTACTTTCTCGGAAAACCTGGTTCCCAAAACCTCGCATCTTTTTCATAAATTTGTCGGAGAAATGAGGGTTGTTTAAAATCTCACGACAGTTAAAAGTCTTTCAAAAAATACGGTGAATGCTGAACTAGATTCCGTATTTACCAGGATAGCCCCATGTCTAAGTCCCTCCTCAAAGCCACCCCAGCCGATACCCACACTGAGTTATACAACTTTATCAATGCCCTGCCTCCTATGAGTTTGGCTGATTCCCGTCTGGGGCACGCCATTGATTCTGCTGATATGGCCGATCTGGCCACCCAGCTCGAAGGGTTTATTCAGCGATCGCTCCAGCAAAGCTACAGTGCCACCTATTCCGCTGACGAACGGCTCAAAATTCTTGACTATGGCTGGAAAGCCCAGAAACTACGCTGGGATATTCGTCGGATCTGGTCAATTTAATCACGTCAGAATCTGTACAAACTTTCAAGCGTCTTTATGCTTCCTTAATACTCTGCTTGCTAGCTTGGTTATGTTTTAACCAAATTCTCCGTTAGGGTGCGGGATACGGATAACTCCTTATCGTGCAGCTTCAGTTTCTGGGTAAGGAGATTGAAGCTGTTTTTTATTGCGGAGGGAGCTAGTCGTCAGGAGAGCTTGAGGGTGCGGGCGATCGCGTTCCTCAAATAGTAGAAGGGACTGGCGGCATTGCCCAGAAAGAATGACCATTCGCAGGCGGCACTGGTGGTGGCGGTGATGCGGGTGCGATAGCGGATCAGATGCCACGTCAACTTTTTCACACCGCCCAGGAAGCTCCGGATCAGGATGAGGGGGCGCGTCCACGGTTTCGCTGTCAGCATCCGCAGTTCGCAGGTACAGAGGCCGTGAAGTCGCGCCAGGGATGCCAGATAGGATTTTTCCAGGCGGCGGGCCGGGATGCGGTGGGTGATTTTCATGGCGGGGTTATACCAAATTTGCCAGCCCGCTTGATGCAGCCGCAGGGAAATCTCGTAGTCGTTGCCGCCCCGCTGGTTGCGGTGCAGGCGATCGGGAATCACTGCCAGCCATGCCTGACGACGGATCACCAGCCCCGCTCCGGGCGGCAGCTGGAGCTTTTCAGGCACGAAGGGCTTGGGAGTGTCCGAATAATTGCGTACTGCCAGCATGGCCCTGGCCATCCCCAAATCTGGAGGCGGCGGCACCTCAAACTCCGCTTGTACCTGGCCGCCCCACGCCCCCGCCTGGGGATAGGCGTCCCCAAATCGGCAGGCAGCGATGACCCAATCGGCGGCTGGTGGAGTGTCATCGTCCAGAAAGCCCACATATCGGCCCTTAGCGGCGTTAACGGCTCGCTGGCGGGCATAGGTAATGCCCTGGCGCGGCTCTTGCAGATACTGGAGTGGTACGGAAGACGTCCACTGCGCCTGAATCTGGCGCACAACAGCAGCGGTGTCGTCGGTGCTGTTGTTGTCGATGACGAGAATTTCCCACTGAATCGCCCCGTCCTCTACCTGCCGCTGGAGGTGGTCAAGGACGTGGGGAAGGCGCTGGGCACCGTTGTAGACGGGAATGGCGACAGTGAAATCGAGGTCCATTGGTGGTGGGTGGATGGATAGATGGAGTATTAACTTTAAGGCGGGAAAGTGGGTTATTGGGGGGCTGGGGGGCGGAGGCCATGTCGCCAGCAGTACAGCGGACTCATGAAGCTACTGGTGAAGAGGGCCAGTTCACAGGCGGCGGCCAGATCAGTCTGAACACGGGCACGGTATTTGAGGAGATGCAGTGCAACTTTGCGTAAATCGTTCAGCATATACAGGACGGTCATCAGGGGGCGCTGATGGGGCGGAACTTTCAGCATCCGAATGAGGTAGCGGCTGTGGCCGATACCGCGAAAGAACGGCAGGAGATAATCTCGCTCTAAGCGCCGCTGAGGAATTTTGTGGGCCACCCTCATGGTGGGGTTGTACCAGATCTCCCAGTTGCCCTGCTGGATATAGGTGAGAACTTCGATGTCTTCCCCCGCCAGCATATCGCCGTGCACCCGACCCACCAGCACCGGACGAGCAGGCACCCGCTCCAACCATGCCTGCCGCCGCACGACCAATCCCGCTGCAGGAGGTAGGAGGTTGCGTTGGGGAGCGTAAAGTAGAGGCTTTGCGCCCCGCTGGGTGATGGCTAGAAAAGGTACCAGCCGCTCCAGGTCGGGTGGAACGGTCGCTTCATAATCGCCATAAATCTGGCTGCCAAAGGCTCCTGCCTGGGGATGGGCGGCGGCAAACTCCCAGGCACTGGCCACCCAGTCGGGGTCGGGAATGTTGTCGTCGTCGAGAAATCCAATCAGGTCACTCTGGGCCAGGCGTACGGCCCGATCGCGCGCATAGGCTGCCCCCTGCTGAGTTTCCACCCAATAGCGGATGGGAACCCGGCTGATTTCCTGATAGCGATGCACGACCTGGGAGGTGCGATCGCTACTATTATTGTCCACCACGATAATTTCCCACTTAAAGGTAGGAGGAACCTGTTGCGATCGCAATGCATCCAGTACGTCGGGTAGGCGCTGTTCGCCGTTGTAGGTGGGAATTGCCACCGTGAAGTCGAATGGAGGTGTTTGATCCATATCGAGAAATCTCAAAGGGGACGACACTGCTGATGAAAACCACAGTATCCATTTTTCCCTATTAGGCAGCGAAACATAACTACTTTCTTGGGGTGCCCACCCCCGATTTCCGCCTAAAGCGGGGCAAGATTAGCGAAAAAGTGGAGTGCGTGTGTGAAGTAAGTCAAAGGCAGCCTGGAGGGTGTCGGCTTCCTCCGTCGGTTTGTCGCGCCGCCAGCGCAGGATGCGGGGAAAGCGCACGGAAATCCCGGACTTGTGCCGGTTAGAGGCGGAGATCCCCTCAAAGCCAATTTCAAACACCAGGGTGGGGGTGACTGACCGCACCGGGCCAAACCGCTCGATGGTGTGCCGCCGAATCCATTTGTCCAGCTCGTCGATCTCCTCGTTGTCCAACCCGGAGTAGGCTTTGGCAAAGGGCACCAGGTCGCCATTTTGCCAGAGGGCAAAGGTGTAGTCGGTAAACAGGTTAGCCCGCTTGCCGCTGCCCGCCTGGGCGTAGATCAACACCGCATCCAGGGTCATGGGTTCCACCTTGTATTTCCACCAGTAGCCCCGCTTGCGGCCCACCAGGTAGGGGCTGTCGATGGCTTTGATCACCAGCCCTTCGGCTCCTTGCTCGGGCGATCGCTCCCGCAAATTCTGCAAATCCGTGAAGGACTGGAACGGCAGGGGTTCCGAGGCATGGAGGCGATCGGATGGGAGGGTTTTTAGCACATCAAGCAGGAGGGTGCGGCGATCGCCCAAAGTCTTGTCTCGAATATCCCGCCCGTCATGTTCTAGTAAATCATAGGCAATGAAGTGAACGGGGTTTTCCTCCCGCAGTTTTTTTGACACCCGCTTGCGCCCCAGGCGCTTTTGCAAAGCGTTGAAAGACATGGGGCGATCGCCCTCCCAGCAAAGAATTTCCCCATCCAGCACCATGCCGTTGGGGCAGTCCTGGAAAGCTTCCTCCAGTTCGGGAAACTGGTGGGTCACCAGGTCTTCCCCCCGCGACCAGATGAATACTTCGTCCGCCCGTTTGATGATCTGGGCGCGGATACCGTCCCACTTCCACTCGGCGAACCAGATGGATAAATCCGTCTCCTCCCGCTGAAACCGCTCTTCATCCAGGGGCGATGCCAGAAAGAAAGGGTAGGGCTGACTGGGGGAAAGCTCCGCCTGCTCAGGGCTGGTGAGCTGTTCATAAAAAGCGATGGTCGGCTCAAAGTCCCCCATAAGGCGATGGGTGAGCACGGCTTCAGAGATGCCGCACGCCTTCGATAGACCTTTGATCACCAGCTTTTCGGACGCGCCCACGCGAAAGGCTCCCGTCAGCACTTTGTTGAGCACAAACACCTCGGCAAAGCTCAGGGAGGCCCACCAGGAGACGATCAGGTTACGCAATGCATCATCGGAATCGACGGTTTTAACCGTAGGAATTACACTTTCCATCCACTCGTAGAGCGGTAGGGCGAGGGCTTCTTGGGGAGCGAGGGGGGTGTCCTTCAGCAGCAGGGCGATGGTTTCGGCGGAGTCGCCCACGTGGGCGTAGCAGTCCTGAAACAGCCATTCGGGGATGGGGGAGATGGCGAGAAACACGTCCCGCAGCACGCGGGAGGTGACCAGGCGCTTGCGGGTTTTGCCCAGCAGTAGGTAGAGTGCCCACACGGCATTGGCGGCGCTTTCGGCCTGGAAGTAGTCCTGCAAAGCCTGCACCTTGGCGTTGGTGGAGGTGGTGGCGTCAATGTCGTAAAAGAGCTGCGTGAAGCGCTGCATGGCTGGCGATCGCCCAATCAATCATCCCTACTCTGCCATTATATTGGTCTGGACACCCTCATATTGACGCGCCGCCCAATCCACGGCACACTGGGGTCTTGACCACCCGCAGGGCGAGGCTGTCTCGCGCGATGCCATGAATCGTTTGTTGCTGATTCCGATTATCTGGTCTGTGCGGCTGCTTGTCCTGCTGCTGAAAGTGACGGGGCGGGGGGCGGGCACCTCCCTGCCGGGGCTGCTGGTGGGCCGCTACTTCCCCTTCGCTTTTGCCGCCCTGGTGGCGCAAATCCCTTACATCATCGTGGTGACGGGCACCAACGGCAAAACCACCAGCCAAACCATGCTCAGCGCCATTCTGGAGCAGGTGGATGACATCAGAGTCCTGCGCAACCGGGCAGGAGCCAACCTCAGCCAGGGCATTCTCTCCCAACTGCTGCGGCAGGCCAGCCCATGGGGCACGTTGGATGCTACCCACGGCATCTTTGAAGTGGAGGAGGCCACCCTGCCCCGCATCGCCCAGATGCTGCGTCCCAACTTAATTGCCGTCACGAACCTTTACCGGGACCAGCTCGATGCCTACGGCGAGGTAGACATGACGGAAAAGCTGATTCGGGACGGCATTGCCCAGTGTCCCCAGGCCAGCGTGGTGGTCAACGGCGACGACCCCCGCACCGCCCGCCTCACCCACCAGCTCCCCAACCCCACCTACTTCACTTCGCTACCTGCCGAATACGCCCAGGAAGTCCCCTACGAAGGCCAGTTACATCACCTTGATCCCAATTTCCAAAGCTTTCTTCGTGCCACTAAAATCCAGATCAACGATGACCTCACCTCAGATGTGGAGGTTAACGGCAGGGTGGGAGATGTAGTGGTCAAAGAATTACGCATTACCATCACTTCCCCTGGCTTCTTCCACGTCTACAATGCCCTGACGGCGATTACTTTGGCCAAGCTTTTGCAGGTGAGCGATGCCGCCATTGTGCAGGGCTTTCGTCAGTTTCAGCCCGCCTTTGGTCGGGGGGAGGTGCTGGAGAAAGTCAAAGGCGACAAACGGGTCTACTATCAAATCCTGCTGGTGAAAAATCCCGCCAGCTTCAGCCTCAATCTGGACTTGCTGCGATCGCGCCCTTCCCTAAAAATCCTCTTCGCCATCAACGACAACACTGCCGACAGCAAAGACGTCTCCTGGCTGTGGGACAGTCAACTGGAGCGCCTGAACGATGCCGCAATCCAGTGGCTGATGTGTACGGGCATTCGCGCCAAAGATATGAAAGTCCGGCTCAAGTATGCGCTGACGGGCGATCGCGCCCCCACCCTCCTGCAATCTACCCAAGTGTGGGAGAGCATTCGCGAGGCCATTGAACAATCCTTTGAGCTGGCGGAGGATGGCGATCGCATCTATGTTCTGCCCACCTACACCGCCATGCTGGAGTTCCGTAAAGCGATGGGCAAAGTCTTAGATTAGCCACCCTACCACCCCCTACTTTCATGTCCTACTCCCTCACCCTCACCCACCTGTATCCCGATCGCCTCAACCTCTATGGGGATGGCGGCAACCTGATTGCCTTGAAACGTCGCTGTGAGTGGCACGGTATTGAGTTTCACCTGACGGAGTTGAACTGGGGCGATCGCGCCCTCCCCAGTCAGACGGATCTGTACTTCATGGGCGGCGGCCAGGATGCGGATCAACTGGCGGTGGTGGACGACTTTCACACCCTCAAGCGGGATGCCGTGCAAACCGATACCCATGCCGGAATCGTATTTCTGGGGGTCTGCGGCGGCTACCAGCTCATGGGCAATACTTTCTTGATGGGCAACGGCGACCAAACACGGGGCTTGGGCATTCTCAATGCCGAAACGAAAGCACCCAGCACCCAGGTGAAAGAGCGCTGCATCGGCAACTTGATTGCAGAACTGCTGCCGCCCCTTTCTGATGAACTGTCCACCATTTATGACCCGTCCCGCCCCGTCCCGAAAACCCTGGTAGGTTTTGAAAACCATTCTGGACAAACCTACCTGGGGGAGGGCGTGACGCCCCTGGCCCGCACCCTGTCAGGCTTTGGCAACAATGCGGAGGCCGTTTATGAAGGAGCACGGTTCAAGAACGTATTTGGCAGCTACATGCACGGCTCCTTGCTGCCCAAGAACCCCCACTTTGCGGACTATTTGATCTGGCTGGCCCTGGTGCAGAAGTACAACGATCCCGGCATCCGCCTCAAAGCTTTGCCCGACCAGGAAGAATGGGAAGCCCACGAGTATTTCGTACAGCGTTACGTCTCGTAGGGGCGAAGATATCCAGAAAGTTAAGAATGATTACATCCTTCCGACAAGTTTCCTAACGAATGTGGGGTTAACTATCATAATCAGCGGCAAAAACGCTGAGTTATTAGCGTTAGTGATGTAGGCTGTTTCCCTATGGTAGATCGAATATTGCGCGATCGCTACGAAATCCAACGACAGCTAGGGGAACGCCTCGATCAGCAGACGCTGCTGGCGCTGGATCGGCAAACCCAGGAATTAGTTGTCGTTAAGCTCTTGATCTTTAGCCGTTCCCTCCAGTGGGAGACTTTCAAGCTATTTGAGCGCGAAGCCAAGATCTTGAAAGAGCTTTCCCACCCCGCCATTCCTTGCTATCTGGACTATTTCGACCTGGAGATTGATGCGGGAAAAGGCTTTGCGCTGGTGCAAAGCTACCTTGATGCCCCGTCCCTGGCTGAGCACGTCAGGCGAGGGCGCACCTTTAGCGAAACCGAGCTGAAACAGATCGCCAGAGCCGTTCTGGAAGTGCTGGCTTACCTGCACGATCGCTATCCGCCCATTATCCATCGGGATATCAAGCCAGGAAATATTCTGCTGGGCGATCGCTCCGGGAACCAGGTCGGTCAGGTCTATCTCGTCGATTTTGGTTCGGTTCAGGCGGCAGCCAGCGAAGGGGGAACGCGCACCATCGTTGGCACCTATGGCTACATGCCCCCCGAACAGTTTGGCGAACGGGCCGTCCCTGCGTCCGACCTTTATGGACTAGGAACCACGCTGATTTATCTGGCAACCGGCCAGCATCCCGCCGATCTGCCCCAGAGAAATCTACGGGTTTGCTTTGAAAACTATGTCAACCTTTCCCCCGCCTTTGTTGATTGGCTCAAGTGGATGACCGAACCCGCTCTGGAACAGCGGTTGGCTACGGCTCAGGCGGCTTTGCAGGCCCTGGAACGGGGGAGGCGGCGTAACAAACAGACGATTTTAGTACCAGCTAAGCCAGCAGATTCCAAAGTCAAACTCGTTAAAAAAAACAGTCTCCTGGAAATCATGATTCCACCCACAGGCTTTACGCCTGAGCTAATATCAACTATTGGCTTTGCCGTGATCTGGAACGGCTTTCTGGTGAACTGGTATGCCATGTCACTGGCTAGCTGGAGCACTGGAGGGTGGTTCATGGCCTTCTTTGCCCTGGGGCATTTGGGAGTGGGTATTTGGCTCATTCTGCACATTTTATTTACCCTTTTTGGCCAGATATACCTGCAGGTTAATCCAGAGAAAATCTCTTTCTGGTATCAGCTATTTGGATTCAAATATCATCGTCCTTCCTCCAGGCCACGGCAGCAAATCATCAAGCTAGAAATAACCCCAATATCTTACAAAAGAGGGCGTAAAGGAGCGCCGGTAGAAGTGAAACCAAAAATCAAAATTTGGGCTGGCACCAAACCATTCTGCCTCGGTGGTGGTGGTTTGCTCTCTGAAACTGAGCTGGAGTGGCTCGCAGGTGAATTAAGTGATTGGTTAGAATTACCGGTTGTTCGAGGGTGACAGATTACAAAGGTTTGCAAGATCTGCTTAACTCTCGCCGCATGGTGCTAATGTCAGAAGAAATCGGCACAGCCTCTAAGGAGATTTCTGGGAAAATATTACCCAGGGTTAAGCGGTTGGTAGGGGCAAATGGCCGTTTGCCCCTAAGTTGTCGGGTAGAATCATCTTCAGAAATCACCCAAGCAAAAAATATGTCGGGAGAAACCAACCTTCAGAATTTACTACGGTCAATAGAGCCAATTCTCCAGCCTGGGGAGTATGTTTTTTGTAGCCTTGATGCTCAAAGGAGCTACCCGGCCAACCTGGACCCCATCTGCTCCTTCCGAGAAGCGGAAGGACTCACGCTCATCCTTAACCGTGAACAGGCTGAGGCAGTGGCGCTCTCTTATGAAGTAACGTTTTGTATGATCACCCTTTCGGTTCACTCCAGCCTGGAGGCAGTTGGCTTTCTGGCCGCTGTCGCGGGTAAGCTGGCTGAATACAACATCAGCGTCAATCCTGTTTCCGCTTACTATCACGATCACTTGTTTGTACCCGCTTCCCGTGCTCAAGAGGCGATGGCTTTACTTCGGGAACTCTCAGAAAAGCAAATTTAAGCGGTATTTTGAGGTGGCAACGGTCAATTTTCTATCTTAAGAATTAACTAAAACCGTATCAAATTCCTCAGTTTTGTTTTGATCATTCCGTTACATTCGCTCATATTCCGTTTAGAAACGATCCATTATGTTTACGCTTAGGGACGTATTTTTTGCATTTATCTGGATTGCCTTGCTTATTCTGGCAGGGCGCTACCTGAAGCAAAAACTTCACTGGATTCAAAAACTCTACCTACCAGAATCCATTGTGGCAGGAGCCATTGCCCTGATCCTGGGGCCGCAGGTTCTGGGGGCGATCGCACTGGCGATCGCTGGCGAAGATGCCCTACTAACGAATGGCTTATTCTCGGAGCCTATTCGGCTGGTCTGGTCCCAATCTCCTGGTATTTTCATCAACATTGTGTTTGCCGCACTGTTTTTAGGAGAATCCATTCCCAATCCCCGCAGCATTTGGCGCAAAGCAGCTCCCCAGGTGGTATTTGGGCAATCGCTGGCCTGGGGGCAGTATGTGTTTGGCATTCTGGTCACGCTGCTCGTCCTGATTCCTCTGTTTGACGTGAATCCCATTGCGGCGGCCCTCATCGAAATCGGCTTTGAAGGCGGGCATGGCACAGCCGGTGGTATGGCGGATACTCTGATTGAACTGGGTTTTGCCGAGGGCGCAGACCTGGCGCTGGGGTTGGCAACCGTTGGCATCGTCTCTGGGATCATCGCCGGGACGGCTCTGGCCGACTGGGGACGCCGAAAGCGGCATATCCATTCTGACCCGCAGGGCGATATTGAGGACATTGATGGTATTCCCGAATTCTCCCATACCGAAACTCGCGAGGTGCAGCGGCGGCGGGCAAGGCTCATGCGGGGTTTGTTAATTGACCCGTTGTCTTTGAACTTTGGCATTGTTGGCATCGCCATCGTCATTGGCTGGTTGATTCTCCAGGCACTCATCTGGTTTGAGGCGGTCACATGGGGAAGGACAGGGTTTGAAGTGATGAGCTATGTGCCACTGTTTCCAATGGCGCTGGTGGGAGGCATCATTGTGCAAATAGCCCTGGAACGCCTGGGGCTGGCTCCGCTGGTGATTCAACCCTTAATGAAAAACATCGCAGGTTTGGCGCTGGATGTGGTAGTGGTCACGGCCCTAGCATCCATTTCTCTCAGCGTCATTGGCAGCAACTTGGGGGTGTTTCTGATCCTCAGCGTTGTTGGCATAGCCTGGAATGTCCTCTTCTTCCTGTACTATGCGCCTCGCATCTTTCCAGACCACTGGTTTGAAAAAGGCATTGGCGACATGGGGCAATCGATGGGGGTGACCGCAACGGGAATTTTGCTTCTACGCATGGTCGATCCCCATAACGAGTCAGGCGCATTTGAAAGCTTTGCCTACAAGCAGCTATTTTTCGAGCCGATTGTGGGCGGCGGTTTGTTTACAGCAGCGGCTCCTGCCCTGATTGTGCGGTTTGGACTGGGGGGAACCCTGGCAATCACCGGAGGACTGCTCATCTTTTGGCTCGTTGCTGGATGGTTTTTGATGAAGCAGCAGCAGCAGGTGCGCGATCGCCCCAAGGTACTTCGCTGAGCCGTGCCCAGAAAACACCCAGACCCCCAGGACACCGCGCGCAGTGCGTCAGTCCTTAATGAAACAGAAGGCTTGTTGCTGAATGCGAGCGATCGCCCCGTAGCGCTAGAAAACGAGAGGGGCGATCGCTTTATTCTTTAAACTAGAAATAGTTCGAGTTTGCCCGAATCATTATCATAATTGGCGGTAGAACCGGTGAGTTAATCAGTGTCTAGCCACAAAGAAAGTGGTCAGAGTACGTCTCCTGGCACATATCAATAAACCCGTACTTTTGATCTGAGCTGACCCTATGAAACACCGTTCGCGCAAACGAAAAGCCGTTCAAAGCATCCTTCTATTTTTAAGCATTACCTGGTGTATAGTTGCCGTCCACATTACTGCAATGCCCCCAGCGCTGAGAGCAAATCCATTGCAGCAGACCATAAATACAGAAACCGTAGGTGAAATTAGAGGCGTCTGGCTCACCAACGTGGGCAGCAGCGTGTTGTTTTCTCCCTGGGGAGTTCACCGGGCGCTGAATCAACTGGCGGATCTTAACTTCAACACCATTTATTCTGTGGTTTGGAATCGGGGGTATACCTTTTACCCCAGTGAAGTCACTCAAAAGGTGACGGGGCAGCGGCAGGCTCCTTTCTTTTCCCTCCTCCATCCCAACACAGACTTGCTCAAAGAAATCATTCGGGTTGGCCATCGGCGTCAAATGCGCGTCATTCCCTGGTTTGAATATGGGTTCATGGTGCCGCGCTCATCTCAACTGGCCGTCCAGCACCCCGATTGGCTGACCACTAACCCAACAGGAAAGCCAGGAAATACTCCCGACTGGGCACTGATTCGGGAGGGCGATCGCCAGGCCATTGAAGACTGGCAGCAGGGGCAGAATTTCTGGCTCAATCCGTTCCATCCCGAGGTACAGGCATTTATTCTCCAGATGATCGCCGAAGTCGTCACCCACTACGATGTGGACGGCATTCAACTGGATGACCACTTTGGCCTCCCCATTGAAATGGGCTACGATCCATTCACTGTCCAGCTTTACCAGCAATCTCACCAGGGGCAATCTCCCCCTACGAATCCGTCCGATCCGGCCTGGGTGCGCTGGCGGGCGGATCAAATCAGTACCTTCATGGGCCAGATTGCCGAAACGGTCAAATCCATTAAGCCCGACTGTCTCATTTCCCTTTCTCCCAATCCCCAGGACTTTGCCTACCGCTATTATTTGCAAGACTGGCAGCGCTGGGTGCAGGAAGGCTGGGTGGATGAGCTGGTCTTGCAGGTCTACCGCAACGAGCCTGGTCAGGTGCAGGCAGAACTGACGAGTGCGTCCGTACAGGCGGCTCGGCAGCGTATCCCAGTGGTCATTGGTCTGCTGAGCGGCATTTTCCAGAACCCGGTGCCGATTTCCCAGCTCCAGGCCCAGATAGAGTTAGTGCGTCAAAGCCAACTGGATGGTGTTTCTTTCTTTTTCTGGGAAAGCCTGCTGGGCTATCTCGCCCCCGAGTCACCCTATCAGCGTCAGCGCTTTCTCAAGGAAATCTTTGCAAATTCTTAGAGGCCCAAATGCGTTCAGATTCTCTTGCTTCTTCAAAATTCGACAAACGCCCTGGCTGCTTTTTT
>JAYKGU010000246.1:0-15970 GCA_035285585.1 Synechococcales cyanobacterium | reverse complement strand
ACGGTGGGCTACCAGACCAACGGTGTGTCCCCGCTGCCGCAAACCCTGGGCAAGGACATCGATAATGCGCTCAATTCCCCCGTAAAGGACGGGAGGGACGGGGAGTTCGGGGTCGGCGGTGAGGAGGATTTTCATGGGAAGAAGAATGAAAGGAGGAAAGAAGGAAGAGGGAGGAGGGATTTGGGGTTGAAGTACCAGGATTTAGCCCCTGTCCCGTCAGCAGCGATGTATCCGCAGATTTCGCAGATGGACGCAGATTGAGGATCGGCAGGAATGCTATTCATCTGTGAAATCTGCGAAATCTGCGGACTAATGCCAGACTGCCCCGACAAGTAACTACTCAGGCTTGACCTAGGACATGAACTGCCCTCATCCCCTAGCCCTTTCTCCCTGGGGAGAAGGGGAACCGGGTTGAAGTCCCTCTCCCCAGGGAGAGGGATTTAGGGTGAGGGTAGCCTGAGCAATTACCTTAGAACTCTCTCTTTCCTTGACTTGCAAGGCGTTTTTTGCCGCTGCTAATAGGGTGTACTGCTGGGCTTCCCAACTAAAGTGGGACTGGATGGCCCCCTGAGCCGCGAGCTTGGCAGCTTGTAGTTGGGCGGGATGATCTACCCAATCTTGAATGGTGGCGGCCAGGGCGATCGCATCTCCGCAGCGCACCAGATGGCCTATGTCTGGGGCTTGTTGAAAGACTTCCCGCTGTCCGGCGGTGTCTGTGGCAATGACCGCCAATCCCGCCTGGAGGTACTGAAAGAGCTTATTGGTAATGGTCAAATTGCGGCTGGGGGGATCCCGCTGCTCTAACGCCAAACCAATGTCATGTTCGGCAATGCGGGCAGGAAGTTCGTGATTGGCAACGGTGGGATGAATGTGGACGTGGGTGGCCCACTGGAGGGGAATTTGCTGCGCCAGCCAGGTGCGAGTATCGGCAGAACAATGGCCCCGCAGATGGATTTCAACCAAGCAATTTAGGTATGGCAAGGCCGCAAACAGGGTTTCCAGTCCTCGCCCTGGCCCAATGGTTTGCGAGAACCAGTGGACTTGAATTGGCTCAGAGTCCCTGGATAGGGCCTTCTCGGACCCTTGAGAGAGTCCGGCTTGGCAGCTTTCACCCTGGGGACTTTTATCATGGGAGCTTTCATCGTGAGAGCTTTCATCGTGGGGAAACACGTTATACACCACCGTCGGCGGCGATACCTGATGGGCTTCTGCCAGCGCCTGGGCCAGCACCTGGGAGGTAGTGAGGCGATAGGGACAGGTGCGGTTGAGGTGGGCTTCCAGGGCGGCAATCCAGGCGACTGGACGGGTGATCCGTGCCTCTGGCAAGAGATCGCGGGAAAACCAGTCCTCAAAGTCTACTCCTACCCTGTAGCCTTGTCGCTGCAGCTCGGTGCCGACCCACAGCCCCGCTTCGGAATGGACGATAGTGAGGTCGGCTTGAAAGTTTTGGGCAAATTGCCGCAAACGACGGGCACCGTATCCCAGTAGGGCTGGAGTTTTGAGCCGTAATCGCTGGTATAGCACTCGGGCCAGTTTTGCCTGGAGGCGTACCCCAAACCGGCTGGGCTGGCCTGGGCGAAAGTCTAGAACTGGCTGGAAGGCCCATTTTTTTTGCAAAAGGAGGGTGCGATCGCGCGTCACCATTTCCCCATCAAACCAAATCCCCACCACCGTTACCTCATGGCCCGCTGCCGTCAGGGCATCCGCTTCTTTTTGGGGCCGGGGAGCTGTACACAGATGGCCTCCAATCAAAATCAAGATTTTCGCCATGGCGAATCATCCTCCTGGCTGGACGGCACGGTTTTCCCGACTGGGACACCCATAGGTTGGGGAGGTGGCCCGTGGCTCACCCGCAGAAGGTGAACTATATGCTGACACCATTCGTCCCAGGGCGAGGCGTCGATACCCCAACTGATTCACCAAAATTTGTCCGCGACGGGCTAACTGCCAGCCCACAACTTTGGCCGCTGCTTGAAAAAAAGGGCCGCCCATGGGCTTTTCCGTCGCGCCTCCCCACTGCTTGACCTGCTCGGCGGCCAGATGGCGCAGGGAAGGCCCATCGGGAAAGATTTCGTAGATAAAGCGCTGCAGGAGATTGGCGCAGACCTGGCGCGTGCGGGGGCTATCTTCGGCGGCTAACAGGTGCTGGCTCTGCAGCAGCAGGGATTGAAACTGGGAGGCACGGGCCTGGAGATTCTTCCGGCCACTCAGGGTGCTGGGATTGCCGGAACGGTAGTAGCTGCGGGCTGTGGGGCAAAACCGCACTCCCTGACTGGCCAGCACCACGCGGGCAAAATACTCCCCATCGTCGTTCAGCGAGAGGGACTCCTGCCAGAAACCGGCCTGCTCCGCCAGATGGCGCGAAAGCAACCAGGCGGCGGGGTGCATCATCCAGTTGCCCGACCAGGCGCACACCAACCAGTCCACCGGGGCCATGTCTCGCCACAGCGGTTCGGGGGTGAAGCGGGCTTCCTGGATATGGCGGTGAAACCGCGCCCAGGCCCCGGAAATCAGGCAATCGGGCTGGTCTTGCAGCCACTGCATTTGCTGGGCAATTTTGTCTGGGGCCAGCACGTCGTCGGCATCCAGGTACTGAATCACCTCCCCCTGGGCCGCCTCCAGGGCGCGGTTGCGAGCGGCGGCAGCTCCCTGATTCTGCTGGGCGATGAGGTTGATTTGGGGATGGTTAAACTGGCGGGCCACCGCGACGCTGGCATCGGTGGAACCATCGTCAACCAGAATAATTTCCAGGTGGGGCCAGGTTTGGGCTAGGGCCGATTCCAGGGTCTCGGCCAACCAGGGAGCCGCATTGTGGCAAGGAATCAGGACGGAAACCAGAGGTGGCATAGGCATTACAACCCAGTAGAAGGATGGTCTGCTCCCACTGTGCCCCCCCGGCGTTGGCGAATTGGTATGCGAACGGCGCATGGGTGTTTGCGTTTCTTTTCGTCGCGCTGGCTTCTAGCCTGCAGCGGTACGATAGCCGCAAGCAGGATGCTTCCGCGACGGGATGCCCACGCTAAAGGACCCGTTAGACGTCACGAGGGACTTCGCTTCCGCCCTCTGCCTTCTACCTTCTGCCCTCTGCCTTCCGCCTTCCGCCTTCCGCCTTCTGCCTTCCGCCTTCCGCCCTCTGCCTTCCGCCTTCCGCCTTCTGCCTTCTGCCCTCTGCCTTCTAAAACGCTTCCCGCTTTCAGGTGATGCGCCCCATTCCCGCCTCCAGACCCACCCTAATCTGGCGCAGGATGGATAGGAATGACCGCTGACCGTCAGTCATAATCAAAGAAGAGACGAACGTAATGTCCAACCATCCAGATACGCCAATGCTCGACTTCACTCCCTGGGATCAGCTACTGCGCCGCTATGTGAGCGATCGCGGTCAGGTCAACTACCAAGCATGGAAACAGCAAGACGCCCATACCCTACAGGCGTGGCTGGACGATCTGTCCCATCTTGACCCCCAGCAGTACCCCGACACCGAGCAACAACTGGCCCTGTGGATCAACCTTTACAACGCCCTGACCATTGCCAAAGTGTTGGAGCGCTATCCCATCGGTTCCATCCGCCCATCGCTGCTGCCCAAACCCTTCAATATTCCCAACTGGGTCGCCTTTATCTGGTTCTTCCTGTCCCGCACCTATGGTTTGGGCGGCAAACACTACAGCCTCAACCGCATCGAACATCAAGTATTGCGCAAGCAGTTCAATGAGCCGCGCATCCACTTTGCCCTGGTGTGCGCCTCCGTGGGCTGTCCTTTGCTGCGGAATGAAGCCTACGTTCCCGATCGGGTGCGCCATCAGCTGGAGGAGGATGCGGTGCGGTTCATCAACAATCCCGACAAGGTTTGCTACGACCATCAGCGGCAAGTTCTGCATTGTAGCAAGATTTTCAAATGGTACAAGTCTGACTTTCAGCAGGTTTCGCCTTCGCTACAGGACTATATTCGTCAATACCTGCATGACGATGTGCCGGTGACCACCGAGGTGCCGATTGTCTACCTTCCCTATGACTTGCGTCTGAACGATCAGCGAATGTCTTCGTAGAAGCGTTTCAGGCGAGCGGCGGATACTCCCATGCCCCAGAGGTAGCCTACGTAGGCGTAGATGACGTTGGCTTTGAAGAAGCCCCATTTAGCAACGCGGCGATCGCTCGACTCCACCACCCGATTAACCAGCCGCAGGCGTCCCCGTCTGACCAGCCGCAGGCACAGCTCCGCATCTTCCAGCAGGGGCATGGTTGCATCAAATCCGCCACAGTCCCAGAAATCCTGGCGGCGGCAAAACATTACCTGGTCGCCAAACAGCAGCCGCAGGCCGCGAAAGAACAGGTGGGGCCGAAAAATCAGCGGCGTGTAGTAGGTTTTTAGGAAGTTTAGCAGGGAAAACCACCAGCGCACCCCCGTCGTGCCCGTCATCAGGGAAATGAAGCCACCGCCCGCGCAGGCGGGGTCGTGGAGCGTCTGGGTGATTACCGCTCCTAAATCCTCAGGAACCAGGGTATCGGCGTGGAGAAAGCAGAGGATCTCGCCCGTGGCGGCAGCAGCTCCTTGATTCATCTGCACCGCCCGACCGGGTTGGGGGGCTTGTAGCAGGTGGGTCTGTACCGGTGCAGGGAAGCTGTCCAGCTCTTTTTGGGCGATCGCCACTGTCTCATCCCGGCTGTTGCCATCCACCACAATCACCTCATGGGGGAGGGGCTGGAGCGATCGCACCCGCCCCAGCGTCCGGGCAATTACGGATGCCTCATTCAAAGACGGAATAATGATGGAAATTTGAGCCATAGCCATCAGGTCGCGGAAGTTAGCCAATCAGTGGTCAGGGAAACTACCGGGCGATCGCTGTAAATCACGCCAATTTTCCCATAGGGCGATCGCCACTCAGAAAATTCACCGCATCTTTAAGCCCATCCCTAGAAAAATTACTTGGTTCCCAGTCGTTGCTCATGGATAATAAAGAATGTTTACCTCGGAGATTGCGGAATGAACCTGCCTCTGAACCTCGAACTCCAGGTACGAACTCAGAGGGAGGATACGGGTAACGGGGCGATCGCCGGGGGTGAACAGTCCACTATCATCAGGACGGGATCATGAGTCGATTACTGTACGAGAAGTCAGTTATCCGTCGGGGGCACCTCGTCATTCCCTTCGTCTACGGGACGATTAACCGCCATACCCTCTATTCCTACCGGCTCCTGTCTGAATGGGGCCACAAAGGCAAGCTGCACAAGGTCGAAAATCCTGGCAGAATTTACTCCGAAAGCATCGAAGGCATTGTGGAAATCGCCGCCGAATATCTGGAGGAATGGGGCGACGAAGACGCCTACCTCAAACAGCGGTTTGGTATTCAAACAGACTATTTCAAACACCGCTACACCTACCGCAATAACCTCATCATTATCTTCCACGCCAACCATAAGTACTTTTACGACCACTACCCTCCTGACTCCCTCACCAACATCGCCGCCCCCAAAATCTTCACCTCCGAACACCAGTGCCTCAACTGGATTCGCGACGGGCTAGATCAAAAATATCCTCAGATGAAACCTGCCCCCGTCCACCCTTCTAGCCGCTCCCAACCCTGCTAGGAGCCAGAATTAAATAACCTGGGCGATCGCCCCCTGGGTACGGGTTTGGCATTGCCAAGTCCCTATTCCAGAAATTGCATCTCATATCATTCCCACTCCGAGCGTCCTTACCAATCGAGAGGCGAAGCATTTCGCAATGACCTATGGATCTTCTCCCGTAGGCGCTGGCGAAATGCTTTGCCCTGCAGCGTGTGTCTTAAAATACTTTCTTTTCAAACCGCTCAATAACCCGCAGCACCAACCAGGTAATTGCAGCCCCAGCGAGGCTGAGCTGCCACAGGCCACAGCTAGCCGCCACTCCCAGGGATGCCGACACCCACACCGCCGCAGCGGAGGTCAGCCCCTGAATTTCTCGATGCCGCATAATCGTTCCAGCGCCTAAGAAACCAATCCCTGCCACGACTCCCTGAATCACACGGGAAATCACTTCCAGATTTTGCTGAGCAGCTCCGGTTTGAATAGAAATTAGGACAAACATTGCCGATCCAAAGCTTGCCAGCATATTGGTACGCAATCCGGCGGGTTTATCTTTTCCTTCTCGTTCCGCACCGATCACAGCCCCAGCGAGCAACGCACACCCCAATCGCAGAAACAGCTCAGACCAGGGCATCGGATCGAGCAAACTTAACATTTTGGTATTCATTCCTCGAGTATCAACTTAAGGCGGGAAAGTGGGGCGCACCGCGCCCCACTTTCCCGCTAGTCTTGTCCCGCTTTAAGCGGGAACCCCATTCCTCATCACTTTCGCTGATTCTCCCTAAAACCGGGAAGGTTGCAAATCTACAGTCAGGTAGATGCTGCAAAAATCCGCTGCCCACTACTTTAAGAAGCAGCCAATCCAGTTTCGCCCTTTTCCCAATGTTGGCTATGTGGAGATGGCGATCGCCTGTTCTATTCGAGTCATTACCCTAGCAAAAATCCACCGTGACTAACCAAACATTGCAACGCCAGCAGGCGGGGGCAAAGCCACCCACTGAAGTTCTCGACCACTATTCCGTTTCTGCCGATTCCGGCTTGAGCAACGACGAGGTGCGCCAGCGCCAGGAGCAGTTTGGGGCCAACCGCCTGGAGCAAAAGCAGCGCCGCAGCGCCTGGAAGATCCTTATCGAGCAGTTCAAAAGCCCGATTATTGGTCTGCTGGCGGCGGCGGCGGTGCTGGCCTTCGCATTTCAGGAATGGATTGAGGGCGTAGCAGTGATCATCGCCATTCTCCTCAATACCGTCATTGGCTTTGTCACTGAGCTGCGAGCTGTGCGGTCCATGGAGGCCCTCCAGAAGTTAAGCAAGTCCAAAGCACGGGTGCGGCGGGGCGGCGATGTGCAGGAAATCTCCGCAGAGGAGCTGGTGCCGGGGGATATCCTCGTCCTGGACAGCGGCGATCTGATTCCGGCGGATGCGCGGCTGCTGGAAGCCTCCAAACTCCAGGTAGACGAATCGCCCCTGACGGGAGAATCTCTGCCTGTTACCAAAACTACTGACCCCATCGACGAGAACGGGGAAGAGGTGCCTCTGGCGGATCAAAAGAACATGGTGTTCAAGGGCACGGCCATTACCCGTGGGTCGGGAGAGGCTGTGGTCGTCGCCATTGGCATGAAAACCGAGCTGGGCCACATTTCCGAGCTGACCCAGCAGGCAGAAGAGGAAAGTACGCCCCTGGAAAAGCGCCTCGACCAGTTGGGAAGACGGCTGATCTGGGTGACGCTGCTGCTGGCGGTGGTGATTGCGATCGCTGGAGTCGTTGGCGGCAAAGACACCGCTACCATCATCAAGACCTCCATCGCCCTGGCGGTGGGGGCCGTACCGGAGGGTCTGCCCATCGTGGCCACCGTGGCCCTGGCGCGGGGGATGCGGCGCATGGCCGATCGCAACGCCTTGATCAATCGCCTTTCAGCGGTAGAAACCCTGGGGGCCACCAGCGTCATCTGTACCGACAAGACCGGCACCCTGACAGAGAACCGCATGACCGTCCGCCGCATTGTCACTGCGTCGGGAGATATCGAGGTGAGCGGCACGGGGTTAGAGGTGGAGGAGAGCGAGTTTAACCGTGGGGACGAGACGATCCAGCCCCAGGAGGACGAGACGGTGCGATCGCTCCTGGAGGTGGGCCTGTTCTGCAATAACGCCGCCATTCCCCAGGAATCCGCCAACGATGAGGATAAGGTGATTGGCGACCCGATGGAGGTGGCCCTGCTGGTGGCAGGCGCGAAGGCTGACCTGTGGCGGCATGAGCTGGTTCAGGATCGGCCCGAGGAGCGGGAGGTAGCCTTTGACCCCGACCTGAAGATGATGGCCACCGTCCATCACCAAAATGGCTCTCAGAACGGTTCAAGAGGGAACGGTTCAAGAGGGAACGGCTCGTCTGGCGGCTACTACATGGCGGTCAAGGGTGCGCCGGAGGCAGTGCTGGCCAACTGTAGCCGGTTTCTGGATGAGAACGGCGAGGCCCAGCCCCTGGATGACAACAAGCGGAAGGAGTGGCGCGATCGCAGCAAAGCCCTGGCCGAAGAGGGTTTGCGTATCCTCGCCTTCGCCCAAAAAACCGTCCAGTCCCCCGACGCCGAACCCTACGAAGACCTGACGCTGCTCGGCGTCGTCGGCCTGCTCGACCCGCCCCGCCAGGACGTGAAGAAGGCTATTCGTGCCTGTCATGAAGCGGGGGTGCGGGTGATTATGGTCACGGGCGACCAGCCGATTACGGCTCGCAACGTGGGCAAGGCGGTGGGCCTGGTGGGTGACCAGGATGCTCAGGCGGTGAAGGGTAAGGAACTGCGCCCCCTTGAGGAGTTGGATAGCGGTGAGCAGGCCCGTTTGCAGCAGGCGTCTATCTTTGCGCGGGTAAGCCCTGAGCAGAAGCTAAACCTGATTGCCCTGCACCAAAAAGATGGGGCGATCGTCGCCATGACCGGGGACGGGGTGAATGATGCCCCCGCCCTGAAGAAAGCCGACATCGGCGTCGCCATGGGGCAGCGGGGTACCCAGGTAGCGCGGGAGGCTTCAGACATGGTGCTCCAGGATGACGCCTTTTCCACCATCGTGGCGGCCATTGAGCAGGGTCGGGCCATTTTCCGCAACATTCGTAAGTTCACTGTCTACCTGCTGTCCGGCAATATGGGGGAGATTATTGCGGTGGCGGTCGCCTCCCTCCTGCCCGTTCCCCTGCCCCTCACCCCCCTGCAGATTTTGTTCATCAACGCGATCAACGATGTCTTTCCAGCCTTAGCGCTGGGGGTGGGACCGGGCAATCCCGGTCTTATGCACCGTCCTCCCCGTAAAGCTGGTGAGGCTGTTCTGCGGGATGATGAATGGTGGGCCATTGGCATCTACGGACTGATCATTGCCCTGACGGGTTTGGGTGCTCTGTTTCTGGTGCTGCGTGCCTTTGGCTTTGAGGAAACCCAGGCGGTCACTGTTTCCTTCCTCACCCTCACCTTCGCCCGTCTCTGGCACGTTTTTAACATGCGGGACGATGTCAGCGACGATACCCGCAAAACCCGGCCCCTGCGGGAGGTCTTCAACAACGAGGTCACCCGCAACCGTTACATCTGGGGCGCACTGCTAATTTGCTCCTGCCTGCTGACCGGGGCGGTTTACCTGCCAGGGCTGTCTGACATTCTAGAACTCACGGGGCCAGGACTCCAGGGCTGGGGCGTTGCCCTGGGCTTCAGCGTCATTCCCCTGGTTTTGGGGCAGTCCTGGAAAGTAATCCAGGCAACACGGCAGAAGCGCTGAGTGCTGATCCAGCTTGCCAGGACTTAGGAGATTTTTGAGAATGATTCTACCGGATGACGTAGGGGCAAATGGCCATTTGCTGCCCCTATCAACCGTTCAACCGAGGGTAAATTTTTTCCTGGAAATCTCCTTAGTCTAAAATGGCCGTCTTGTTCAGGGCAATCAGCTTCTTGAAGGCGTCATTGTCTAGCTCCGTTAACCAGGATTCGTCGGAGCCGACGATCGCCCCCGCCAGCTTCTTCTTGTCTTCGATCATCTCGTCAATGCGCTCCTCCAGGGTGCCCATGGCGACGAACTTGTGAACAAACACGTTTTTGGTTTGGCCGATGCGAAAGGCGCGATCGGTGGCCTGGTCTTCCACCGCTGGATTCCACCACCGGTCGAAATGAAATACATGGTTGGCACGGGTGAGGGTGATGCCCACACCGCCCGCCTTCAGGGAAAGGACAAAGACCGAAGGCCCCGTTTCTGGAGCCTGAAAGGCTTCAATCATGCGCTCCCGTTTTTTGCGACTGGTGCCACCGTGCAGATAGTAGGTGTTGTAGTGGCAGGTTTGACGCAGGTATTTCTCTAAAGCATCCCCCAATTCCGTGAACTGGGTAAAGATCAAAGTGCTTTCCCCTTCCTCAATAATTTCCTCCAGCATTTCTAACAGGCGGCTGAGTTTGTGCGATCGCTCCGCCGTAAACTCGCTATTGTCCTGGAGAAACTGCATGGGATGGTTGCAAATTTGCTTGAGCTTGAGCAGGGTGGCCAGGATCAGCCCCTTGCGCTGCATTCCCTCTGCCCTTTGCAACTGCTGCTCCACATCTTTGATGGTGGCTTCATAGAGGGAGGCTTGCTCCTTGGTGAGGTTGCAGTAGACCTTTTGCTCCACTTTGTCGGGCAGATCCTTGATAATGCTGGCATCGGTCTTCACCCGCCGCAGAATAAAGGGTTCCACCAGGGCTTTCAGCGTCCTTGATTTGATGGGGTCGTTATATTTCTGAATTGGTACTTCAAAGTTCTGCCGAAACTGGCTTTGCTTGCCCAGATAACCGGGATTCAAGAAGTTGAAAATCGACCACAGATCCAGCAAGCGGTTTTCCACAGGGGTGCCTGTCAGGGCCAGACGATGGTGGGCATTTAGCTTGAGAATGGCCTTGGTTTGAGCCGTTTTGGGATTCTTAATATTCTGCGCCTCATCCAACACCACCCGATGCCAGTTGATGCCCTCCAGCAGCTTGGCATCCATGCGTGCCAAAGTGAAGGAAGTAATCACCACATCGTGGCTCTGACAGGCTTCTTTGAACGCTTTAGCGTCTTTGATGCGCTGACTACCGTGGTGTACCAGGGCGGTTAACTGGGGAGCAAACTTGTGGATTTCATGCTGCCAGTTGCCTACTACCGATGTGGGGGCAATCAGTAAAGTCGGAGGAACGGCCTCCATACCTGCTGCCTCGGCCTGTTCTTTCTCCTGCACCATGCGGGCGATGACCTGCACGGTTTTTCCCAGACCCATATCGTCTGCCAAACAGCCATTCAGCCCCAGACTTTCTAAATAGTGGAGCCAGGATACCCCCCGCTTTTGATAGCCCCGCAGGGTACCGTTGAGTCCATGGGGATCGTCGATCGCCTCCAGTTGGCTTTTATCGTGCAGCTTAGAGAGCATGGTAGAAAGGGTGCGATCGCGCTCATAGTCGACCTCAATGTCCTCATCCTCCGATGTAGAGGCCGCCAGCTTCATAAACTCCAGCAGACTCATTTCGGGGTTGGCTTTTTGCTGCTCTTTCCAGAAAGTGAGCATCTGCTGCATCTTATCCTTATCCAGCTCCATCCACTGGCCCCGAAACTTGACGAGGGAGGTTTTGGCATCTACCAACTGCTGCCACTCCTCCTCGCTAACGGGCTGGTCGCCCACCGCCAGTTCATACTGGTACTCCACCAAGGTGTCAAAGGAGAAGTACTGCTTGCTTTTATCGTCTCCACCTGGAGATTTGCCTTTGGCCCTGAGCCGCATCTTGGCCCGCTGCCGTCCCTTGGGTGTCCACCAGGCGGGCACGAAAACTTTGTAGCCTGCGTCTTCCAGCACCCAGGCCGATTCTTTAAGGAAATCAAAGGCGGTGTCCAGGGTCACCCAGATGCCCACGGGCTGGTCGGTTTCCAGCCCCCGCCAGAAGTTGGGATAAATGCGGGCCGCATACCCCAGGTTCATCAACAGGTGCTGCTCAAAGTGATCGCCAAACTGTTTGCGTAGCTCGGCTTGCTGATTTGTCTTCAGCCGCCAGTAATCTAGCAAAGAAATGCGCAGAGACGGATCATGCTTGGGAGCCACCTGAAACTGGATTAGCCAGGGATCTTTGGGTTCTGCTGGCTCAAAAATTTGAAAGCACACATGAAAGGGGGCGGCGGTTTGGGAGCGGGTGATGCGATCGCGCCAGGTTTGCCACTTTTGATACTGGTTCAGTCCATCACGGGTCACCCAGGGCACCTTGAGGTTTAGATGCAGGCAGTCCTGAACCAGGGTATCTGCAACCTTCTTTTCAAAGACTTGGGGAAAATTAGCGCTGGTCACCAGGTCCGTCAGCAAACATTCGGAAAAGTGCCGCAGCAAGGTGCTGGCCTCATACAGTTCGGGTTGTGGCTTGGGCGTATCGGTTCCGGCGGCGCAGGCCAGGGGGAGGTGCTCGGCGTAGTACTGAATCATGGAGGCGTACTGTTCACCGACGATCTCCCACCCTGGATAGATTTCAAAACTGGAGGGCGATCGCGACTGAGACTGGCTAATGCTTTGGCGATTTTTTTGAGCTTTGGTAGCGCCAGTCCGCCGGGTTCCCCGCCCGGATGAACTGGATGAAGTAGACGCGCCAGGTGACTTGCGTGACGAAGAACTGATTGACTTTGCTAACTGCCGATACTTGAGGGCGGGAATGTATTGATCTTTAAGCAAAATGGTTTTGAAGGCCTGGGTAAAGTGATACCAGAAAAATAAATCCGCCCCAAGCTGCATGTCGGCCAGCCCATGCAGAGCCATGAAGTGTAAGTCGGTCAAAAGGGAGATAATATTGCGGCTATCGGAGCCGTTGCCCAGTAGGGACAGACGGTAGCAGTCCACCTGCCAGTAGTGCCAGTCGATATTACCCGCCACGTCTTCGTCATCTTCCAGGTAGCGCAATAGTTCCACAGAAGGCAGGGGAGCACCATCGGCAGTGGGCAACAGAAAATAGCGGGAGGCGATCGCCCCATTCTTCGACTGATTCTGTGGTAGGACAATGCCCAGATCGTCGGCCAGAAACGGCTGTAAATCCGCAGCCAGCAGGTGACGCGGATGGCTATCTGTCGCCTTCTTGCGCCGCCGCGTTTTTTCGCTTGTTTCTACCCAAAGATAAAATGCCCCTGCCTGAATAAAAGATGGGGTTGCATCTGGAATCCAGGTTCCGTGAAGAATCTTCATCGCTAGTCCTGTCACTGTCTTGCTTAGACTTGACTTTAGCAGATTTTTGAAGTAGACAAAGCCCCCCCGGACACGGCTTTACCAGTGGGGCGATCGCCCTGTGTTACCCCGTATACAGTTGAGGTACTCGCCTGAAGCAGGACAAGCCAAACAATATTTTCATTTATTCCGAGGATATATTGATTGGGAAAATCTGCTTAGAAAAGAGGAGCAACGCCTCTGTTTCCCCGCCGCTCCCCCAACTGCAGCCCCTATGGACTACCAGCCCGCCGAAGAAGTTTCAATGTCGGTACTCGAACCCCTCTTTGCTGACAACAACATTTCGGCAATCCTGCCTCCAGAGAATGTTTTCAAGACAAACCGCCAGCCCCAGCCGCAGATCGACATCGACCCGCTTACGGGTGTGCGCGTTAAGTCAAGCGAGGCATCCCACCAGGTAGCCAAACCTGATGCTCTACCCCAGCAGCGAGAGCGCAGCGCCAGCCGTCCGGCCCAACCCAGCCCACCTGTGCAGGCTGTTCCTGTGCCTAAAGGGGATGAAACCATCGTGCCAAGTGCTAATCTGCAGGGGAAGGACTTGAGCCACGAAAACCTTAAGCTGGCTGACCTGAGTCGCTTGAACCTGAGAGAAACGAAATTTTGCAGGGCTGATCTGTACGGGGCGTACCTCCAGGAGGCGGATTTAGAGCAGGCCGACCTGACCAATGCCGATATGGAAGAGGCCGATCTCAGCCTGACCAACCTGACCCAGGCCCGCCTTTATGGCACCAATTTGAGCTTTGCCCTCCTTTACACCGCAAACCTCAGCCGAGCCGACTTGCGATATGCCGACTTTTCCCACGCAGACTTGCGCGAAGCTGATATGTACGGCGCAAATCTGCAAAAGGGCAACTTTCACGAAGCCCATTTGAGCTTTGCCTACCTGGGAAGTGCGAATTTCAGCGGTGCCCAATTGTCCCAGGTGAATGCCCGAGAGGCCATTATTCACAACGCTAAAGGAGTGGGCGCGAATCTTCAAAAGGCGATTCTGCTGCGGGTGGATTTTAGTAAAACGGACCTGAGCAATGCTGACTTCACGGGTGCCAGGCTCCAATATTCCATTTTTCAGGCTGCCTGCCTGAAGAGCGCTCGCCTCACCGAGGCAGACGTTTCCCTGGCCAATTTCTTTAAGAGCTGTTTGCAAAATACTAATCTGGCCCAGGCGATCGCCCACGGTACCAACTTTGGGCAGGCTGATCTAGGGGGCGCATCCCTGATAGGGGCACAGCTCGAAACCGCCAGCTTCCAGGGCGCAGACCTGTCCTACGCGCTGCTACGACTGGCAAACCTGCGTCAATCCAACCTGCAGGGCGCAAACCTGGAGGGGGCTAACCTGCGGGGCGCAAACCTGGAGGGGGCCAACCTGCAAGGCGCAAACCTGCGGGGCGCAAACCTGCGGGAGGCCAAACTGGACGGTGCAGATCTCTCAGACACCAATATCGACGGGACGCGATTCTGAAGGGGGCAAACGGTGGCCTACTCCCCAGCCTGGTCGCCATCAATGCAGCGATCGCACGTTCCATGCACCGTCACCTCACAGCGATGGGCCTTGAGGGGGGGCGGCACGCGATTGAGGTCGAGACTTTGAAACGTGTCCCAGGGCAAATCGCGAATTGCACCACAGCGGCTACACACGAAGTGGTGGTGCTGCTCGGCGTTGGCGTCATAGCGAGACACGCCATGCTCTAAAAGCACTTCCCGCACCAGCCCCGCCTCACAGAGGGTTTGCAGCGAGTTGTAGACCGTGGCCTGGGACGAGATGGGAATGTCCTGGTTGAGGTCTTCCAATAGCTGATCTGCCGTTGGATGGTCGTCGCGGGCTAGCAAATTGGCATAGATGGCGTACCGCTGCGGCGTCACCCGCAACCCCTTCTCCTTTAAGTGTTGGACAATAGCACGCCTGTCTGGATTACTCATTGGTCTAGACCATTGCCTTCGATCTGTCACTCTACTCTTAAATTATAGGTAGATGATAAGTGGTTGTTGTTTAAAACACGACTTTGCATAGTCTCTTTAAAGTTCAGGGTTAATTCTCTTCATTGAGTGATTTCCCCTATTGACGCATTCTTAACTTAGAATTATTCTAATCTAAGTGGTGGCGATCGCCACGATAAATACACCCTTAAGGAGATTTTCGAGAATGATCCTACCGGACGACGTAGGGGCAAGTGGCCATTTGCCCTTACCAAACGTTCAACCGAGGGTAAGTTTTTTCCTGGAAATCTCCTAAGTAAAGTCACTCTCAATTGCCAACGCAACTCAGTACCTGTCCGAATCGCCAAAGTTTTTGGAATTCCAACCTCCTAACGGGGTTTTCGGATAGGTTTACAGAGAGTGATGAAGAGCGACTAACCTAAATCAACCAACCTTAGAAGCTAGTGAGGTAGTTATGGCTGTTATCGAAAGAGTGCCCGAAGTTGTTTTCAAGACTCGCGTTCGTGACGAATCCGTGGGTGGGCCAAACCCCTTCCGGTGGCAAGACCGCACAACCCAGGAAATTTTTGGCGGCAAGCGCGTGGTTGTGTTCTCTCTGCCGGGTGCCTTTACGCCAACCTGTTCCTCGACCCACCTGCCTCGCTACGAAGAGCTGTACGACGAAATTAAAGCGGCGGGTGTTGATGAAGTCGTCTGCATCTCTGTCAATGACGCCTTCGTAATGTACCAGTGGGGCAAACAACAGGGCGCAGATAAGGTCTTCCTGCTGCCCGACGGTAACGGCGAATTTACCCGCAAGATGGGCATGCTGGTAGACAAGTCCAACCTGGGCTTCGGTCTGCGCTCCTGGCGCTACTCCATGGTGGTGGACGACGGCAAGATTGAAAAAATCTTCATCGAGCCAAACTACGGTGACAACTGCCCCACCGACCCGTTTGAAGTATCTGACGCAGATACTATGCTGGCTTACCTCAAGGGTTCTAAGTAATCTGTAGGGGCGATTAACCAGCCGCCCCACGGTCTATCTTTATAGACAGTTTGTTAAGTTAAACGGCTAGGGGGCATCTTTACAAAGGCGCTCTCCTGGCCTTTGCTGTCTTTTATTGCGATGTCTCAGCACTCCATAACAATATTGCGTTAGATCTAGGGTAGATACGGCAAAATCAGGGCGATCGCCAGCTTATCGTCCTCCATTCAAGTCAGATGTATTAGGGCAAGGGAGTAGAAATTATGTCATACGATTATGATTTT
>JAYKGU010000245.1:0-12472 GCA_035285585.1 Synechococcales cyanobacterium | reverse complement strand
CCCGGTAACGGTCTGGATCACCGGCTGGGCAATGGTCTGGCCGGAAGGACTTGCCGGATCTGGGGGGGTGTCTGCTTCCCAATCTTCCCAGTCATCCAGGTCGGGGTCAGGCCAATCAGACGGGTCCGTCTTCCTGAAGCCACCGGCACCGGGTGCAGCAGGCGCTGCATCAGACCATTCCCCATCCTCATCCCAGTCGTCGTCCAGGGCTTCGTCAGACTGAACGGTAACGGTTTGCTGTTCTTCGTCGCGATCGCCCAGGGGTTGGGTCTGTTGGTTCAGGTGGTCGGCAAAGGTCTGGCCCTCCTCTCGGAGCCGATCGGCCAGCGTCTCCCCAGCAGCCTGGGTTTTCTGGGCCACCGTGTTGCCCGTGTCTCTGGCCTGATGAGCCAGGTTTTGGGCTTCTTCGGCGAGCTGGTCGTTCCACTGCTCCAGCGTTTGCTTGGCCTGGTCTGTCAGCGAGACTACCCGCTCTTTGGCACGTTGGGTGAGGATTTGGGCACGCTGGGTAAGCGATCGCCACTCCTCGGTAACGCTGCCGATGTAGTCTTCCTGGAGGGTTTCACGAACGGCGGCCAGGCGCTGGCGAATACCGGGTTGATAGAGCTTGAGGTCGGCCACCATCGGTTCGGGAATCAGGACGCGCGATCGCCCAAAACTCTTAATTTGCTTAGGAGAAAGCAGATAAACACCTTCCGTAATGCCCGCCCACTGGCCAGTCACCAGCAGATAGCGGATAATCGTGCCACTTTTCAGGTTAAACAGGCAGTCGGTGATTTTGCCAACGCGGTTGCCCCCGTCGCTCCACACTTCACTGTGGATGAGCGACTGTAGCTGCTGCACCTTTGCGGCAACCGTCGGCTCTGGCTCTCCCTCGGTGAGGAGGCTATTGTCCCCAAAGGCCGCCAGTTGGGGCAGCTTGAAAACCAGACGCTCTGACCCCCACAGCCCCGGTTTGCAGACAAATCCCAAAACCCGATTCCGCTGGGGATACATCCACAGCGCCTCCACCCGCCCCAGCTCTTCCAGGGTCGCGCTATCAATGACGAGCTGATTGAGTAACTCGCTGTACTTGATTAATTCCGAGGAATTTGCTCGGTCGTTCTCACCCATACTCGCTGCGGCCTATGAGGTTTCCTGTACTCGGCTACTTCCAGGATACCTCTAGCGCAAGCCCAGGGTGGCCTCCACATCCGCCAGGAGAATATCGGTGACGCTTTGTTTGTACAGTCGGCAGGATTGGGTCTCGGTGGAGTTGAACGTTTGATTTTCCCAATACTTGTTGCTGGGTGCGCCACCACCACAAACGCCAAAGTATTGACAGGTGGTGCGGCACTGGTTGACGCCGCTCAAAATGCTCTGATACAGGCGCTGGAATTTTTCGGTGCTGCAAACCGACTCCAGGCGATCGCACAACAAGTTTCCCAATACAAAATTTCCGCCCTCTTTATCTTTGAGGGATAAAAGTTCTGGGGAAAAGGTGCTGAAATTTGCCTGGTTGTCAATGTTGACGATTGAAAAGGGAACGCACTGCTGATTACGGGTGATGCGCTTGCCGGTGTAAAGCAAACTGCAAATTCGGTCAAATTCCCGGACTTTGAGCAGCCCATTGGTTTGCTTGGTTAGCTCCCAAAAGCGCGCCATAAATGCTCGATAGTGGGCCTCTGCTGCCTGGGAAGCCAGGGAAGAATCTTCATGAACTCCTTCCACTTCTTCCACATTAAACCCAATGCGATGCACCTGGTTTTCCATGAAGAATTGAAAGATTTCGTCGGGAAAATCCAGCGCTTCCTGGGTGAGTACCGAAATGGTGTGGAAATCAATCCCGTTCTGCTTCAGCAACGACATTCCCCGCATCGTTTGGGTAAACGTGCCGTCACCTTTATGGTTTTTCCGATGAGCATTGTGGATAAACTCTGGGCCATCCACGCTCACTCCCACGCGAATCCGGTGGGCTTTGATGAAGTCACACCAGGCCTGACTAATCAGGGTGCCGTTGGTCTGAACGGAATAGGAAACCTCACAGCCGTTGGTGTTGTAGCGTTCTGAGGCCCGTCGGATGCGCTCAAAGACTTCTTGGTAGAAAGCAATGGGAACGGACAGCGGCTCGCCCGCGTGCCAGCAAACGGTGAAGCGATCGCCCACAAATCGGCTGGTGAAGAGTTTCTCAAAAATTGGATCGATTAAATCCAGGGATATTTGATTTTTCAGGTGGCGATCCGGCAGATAACAGTAATCACAATTAATGTTACAGAAGGACGTTGCCTGAATGACGACGAGGGAAATGGGGCCAAAACTTTCGATGTCGGATGTTGAAAACGGCGGAGCAAGGGAAATGGGATGCGCCATCGGAGAACTCCTTGTGATGAATTTTCAGGTTAATTTTTTGCTAAAAATTCCTGTAATCCTCTTCCCAGCTTCAGCCTGGTTAGGGCGCGCCAGTGCACGCCCTAACTTACACGCCCTAACTTAAATGCAAACCATCTCAAATCCAAACCGTGTCAAATGCAAACCATTCAAATCCAGACCATATTCAGATCCAGACCGTCTTAAAGCTGGGAAAGCAAAATCAGACTCGCAGTTGTACTGGTTGTTGAATCAATTTAGTAGTCGTACCAGTCGCCCCAATCAAGCCAATCGCCCCAGTCAACCCAATCGCTCCAGTCGCCCCAGTCGACCCAATCGCCCCAGTCGCCCCAGTCGCCCCAGTCGTACCACTGGCTCAGCAACTCAGCGTCCGTCGTGCCCTGAGTGGCCTGCTCCTGGGCGAGGTCTTGCCTGACCTGGGTGAGCTGTTCTTGAATAGCGGCCATGCGGGCTTCAATCGTATCGGCTGACGTGGACTCGATTGTCCGTGCCGTTGCCCCTGACTGGCTAAACGCCGACAGCAGCAGCAACAGCCCCATTGCTCCGCTGAACTTAGAAATTAACTTCATCAACTACCTCCGAATTTGGTAAACGCCCCGTGAACCAGATTGGCCCAAAGCTGTCTCTATCATTCCCACGCCAGCCTTGGAGCATTTTGGATAGAATCACGGAAAATTACACCATTGGTGAGCGATCGCCCCGCAACAGGTTTCTCTACGACCGCAAAAATTCGGATGCAGCAATACAAATCTACAGGTTATTCCCTCTACAGGGGTTTCATTGGTTCTCCCATAACAACATCCCCACCGCTTTGTAGAAACCCGACGCATTAACGCCAAGGCTCCCAGCTACGGTGGGGAAGGTAAAACTTAGGTTTGCTGATGAACCAACGCCAGGCTGGCGCTATGACATGGACTGAATGATGTAGTCGAAGTAGGGGCTGGCGGCAGCGGCATCGTCGGCGTCGAGCAGGGACAGAGAAGCCTTCTTGAGACACTCAATGGCCGTGACCATACCAGGCACGGGAACACCCAGAGAGTTATACATTTCACGCACGCCAATCAAGCCGATCTTTTCGATAGGCTCTTTGTCGCCCGCCAGCACCCCGTAGGTGATGAGGCGGAGATACCAGCCATAGTCTCGCAGGCAGAGGGCGCGCTGGCGCTGACCGTAGGCATTGCCGCCGGGCGCAATGAAATCGGGGCGCTTTTGCCAGAGCTGCTTGCTGGCCTGATCGACAATTTTCTTTTCGTTTTCGGCGAGGGTGGTGGCAATGCGCATGCGCTGCTCACCCGTTTGAAAAAAGTTTTTCATGCTCTGAAGCTCGCCGCTACTGGGGTAGCGAAGCTCATCGTCGGCGTTAAGGATAACTGTGCTGACTACGCTCATAATATGGAGATGATTATTGCTTTGATTCGGCTATCGCTCGTATTTTAGCGGTTTACAGCCCTGAGAGGAAGATGAAGATTTGCAACATTTCTTCAGGGGGTGTCAGTGCCGCTCATTCGACCCGCATTCGTTCTGGAACACCTACGGGGGAGAGTCCGGCGATCGCTTTCAGGTTCTGCACCCGCAGCAGCTCGGTTACATCTAGCCCAGGACGACCTTCCAGCTCTGCCACTGCTTCGATGGCAGTCATCAGGTGACCGGCTGCCTCTGGTTCGTCATAGCCCCGTCGCTGGGCCACCTGCAGGGCAGTCTCATCGGCACTGAGTTCGACTTGAGGGCCATGTTGCGATCGCCAAATTTGCAGCCCTGCCAGCGCCGTCAAGCCCCCTGCCACCAGCAGCCCCACCGCATCCGCCTGCACACCTTCCACAATCGTACCCACTAGGCCAGCGGCCACTGTTACCCGATACCAATCGAGCTTAAACCAGCGGGTTTCCGTGCTCCAGCACACGGTTCTAAGCAGCAACAGATCGCGCTGAGGTCGCGACAGCCGCCCCCAGAGGTCAAAGTTAATGGTGATGTCCCGATCGGGTGCCCAGGGGCGGGGGAGGTCAGCGTCAATCACCACCGGCTGGTCGGCCCGGCTGACGATTTTGCAAACCATCCGGCCTGATGCGGGCATTAGCTCAATCAGCCGACCAATCTCATCCTGAAGATGGGGCGGCAGGGGATCGGGCCGTCTGGAAGCAGTACGGCGGTTGGTAAATTGGCCAAGATTAAGATTCCTTACCGAGAAGGAGCCACTTGAGCGTCGTTGGGGCATGGCAACATTCGTCGAAGGGTTGTGTCCTCAATTTTAGAAGCATCTCGGTCTAGTTCTCTAGGAAAAGCTGCCATAAAAAAGCTCCCATGTGGGTGAAATGGGAGCAGGTGCTAGAGAGTCGAACCCAAAGTGATCTGCTTCGAAATACCCTATCGAGCGGGCGTACCCTGGTTTGGATCGCCTTCGACTTTAGGATTTTTTGAGCCAGTGGCGTCAGCCTGCACACCCGGCTTCAAATCGGTTCGAATATCAGTCTGCCCTGTGCGCCGGGTAGCCGGTTCGATTGTGGTCTGTTGGCCACCGGATGCGGTGGGCGTTGTTTTGTCAGCTTTAGGCTTGGGTGCCTCTACTTCCATCACCTCGTCCAGTCCGAAGTTATTGGTGTTGACGCCAGCGTAATTGACCTTGTTAAACCGGACAATTACGGGATAGCGAATACCACTCTGATCTACAGAGGCGACGGTGCCAAAATCCTTATACCAATAAGACTCTTTTCGAAGAATTTGGACTTTCGATCCACGCTTGACCATATCTATATCCTCAACGGTCTTTTCTAAAACCGGGATGACAGAGAGTCACCCAACGGGTACCGTTGAGCATATCGGACTGGGCGATCGCCCATATCTGTCTAAAGGGGGAAGTCTAAAGGCAGAAGGATTCCAGCACGCAGGGGCTTGACAAAAGCTTAGGCGGCCTTCCACGCCTGGCGCAAAATGCCAGGAAGAAATTCGCTGATTTCTTGAATCCGTTCCTGGGACAGCTCTTCCTTCAGGGCAGAAAAGACGGCTTCAATAGCCTCTTCCGGCGCAATACCCCGAGACAGACCAGCTTCCTGGCTGATGCGGAAGATGAAAGTATCTGGCTCAATGGTCAGGGGCGGACGGACCCGACTGAGGAAGCGCACCAGCAAATTCGAATCCTTCCAGACCTCTGCCAGCCTGTCCTGGGATGCCCCCTCGCCGGTTGCCAGCATTTTGCCCTCCAGCTCAGCAGCCACTCGGTCGGCGGCGGCGGTGGTCATCATATCGCGCATGGTGCGAAACACCACTTCAGCAATATCACGGGCATCGTACAGGTCTTCCAGACCCGCCCGACGCTTGACCTTTTCCAGGAAGGTGCTGGTAACTCTCAGCGTATCCGGAGTGTTGTCGGGCATTGATGCGTCCATTTTTGAAATAGTATCCATAACGTTGCCTTCGCGCTTAATTCATCATTTGCGGCATGACATCAGTGTGACACATTTCTTAACAAAACGCGAGGCGAGGCTCTTCAGCCTTTCACGCCACTGCTTGCCTCCGTCGGCACAATGTAGCGCTGCAGTCCCAAAAACACCAGCAAAATGGGCACGATAGAAATAACCGAGCCTGCGGCAATCAGCCGCCAGTCCAGGGAAAAGGCCCCTGCCAGCTTCGCCACCCCCAGGGGCAGCGTGTAATAGTTGGGGTCGTCCAGAATAATTAACGGCCAGAGGAAGTCGCTCCAGGAGCCGATAAACACGAAGATGGCCAGGGTGACCAGTGCCGGACGCACCGATGGCAGCATGACAGACCACCAGATCCCTAATTCGGAGCAACCATCCATGCGGGCCGCTTCCTCCAGCTCCTTAGGCACCCCCTGGAATGCCTGACGCAGCAGAAAGATACCGAAGGCCGAGGCGATCGCCGGAAAGATCAGCCCCAGGTAAGAGTTCCGCAACCCCAACTGCACCGCCAGCAGGTAAAGGGGAATCATGACGATCTGAAAGGGAATGAGAATGGTCGCCACAATCAGGGTAAACAGTGCCTCCCGACCGCGAAAACGCAGGCGGGCCAGGGGATAGGCCGCCAGGGAACAGATCAGCAAATTGAGGCCCACAGTGAGCAGCGCCACCAAACTGCTGTTGAACAGGTAGCGACCAAAGGGGTTGGTCTGCCAGACCTGGACAAAATTTTGCAGCGTGGGTGTCTGGGGCCAAAACCGGGGGGGGAACTGGAAGATGTCTTCCGTCGGGGACTTGAATGCAGTGCTCACCAGCCAGAGGAGCGGCAAGAGCATCAGGAGGGCGATCGCCCCCAACAACACATACCGCCCCAGTAGTTTCATCGATCGTTCCGTTGACCGTTCCGTTGATACGCTAGTTGACCGCCTGCACATCGACCGCATCGCGTTGAGGATGTAGTGCCGTTCCCTGCTCCAGGACAGCGTAGAGGCGATTGAGGGCATTTACATAGGCGTGGGCAGAAGCCACCACGATATCCGTATTCGCCGCATGGCCAGAGAATAGGCGGCCTTCGTGGCGCAGGCGGATGGTTACTTCCCCAATGGCATCGATGCCTTCAGTGACAGATTTTACAGAGAACTCAACCAGCTGGTTGGGAATGTCCACCACCCGATTGATCGCCTTGTAGACCGCATCTACGGGGCCGGTGCCGATGGCAGCATCCATCAGCTCCTGGCCATCGGGGGTAAGGATGATCACCGTTGCCGTGGGGCGAGCGTGGTCGCCGCAGGAGACCTGGATGTGCTCCAGCCGGAAGAGTTCCGGTGTGTGTTGAGTTTCATCATTAACGATGGCTTCCAAATCCCAGTCGGACACGGTCTTTTTCTTGTCGGCCAGCTCTTTAAAGCGCAGAAAGGCCCGGTTCAGATCCTGCTCTGACAGGTCAAAGCCCAGCTCCCGCAGGCGGGTGCGGAAGGCGTTGCGACCGGAGTGCTTGCCCAGGACAATCTGGTTTTCGGTCAGGCCGATGGACTCGGCGTCCATAATTTCGTAGGTGAGCTTGTGCTTGAGGACGCCGTCCTGGTGAATGCCCGACTCGTGGGCGAAGGCGTTGGCCCCGACGATCGCCTTGTTGGGCTGCACAAACATGCCCGTGAGATTGGACACCAGGCGCGAGGTCTTGTAGATCTGACGGGTGTCGATTTGAGTGAGGGGAGCTTCCGACTCGGCAGGGCGGCCAAAGAAAGGGTTGAAGTACTGCCGCCGCACATGCAGCGCCATCACCAGCTCCTCCAGGGCGGCGTTCCCGGCCCGTTCGCCGATGCCGTTAATCGTACATTCGAGCTGCCGCGCTCCGTTTTTGACGGCCTCCAGGAAGTTGGCCACCGCCAGCCCCAGGTCATTATGGCCGTGGACGGAAATAATGGCCTGGTCGATATTGGGCACGTTTTCCTTAATGCCCCTGATCAGCCCACCGAACTCGCTGGGGGTGGTGTAGCCGACGGTGTCGGGAATGTTGACCGTGGTGGCTCCAGCGGCGATCGCTGCTTCTAACACCTGGTAAAGAAAGTCTGGGTCAGACCGCCCGGCATCTTCGGGGGAAAACTCCACGTCGTCTACGAAGGATTTAGCAAAGGCCACCATCTCCGGCACGATCGCCAGCACCTCGGCTCGGGAGCGCTTTAGCTTATATTCGAGGTGGATATCAGAGGTGGCGATAAACGTGTGGATGCGGGGACGGGCGGCGGGCTTGAGGGCTTCTGCAGCGGCTTGGATATCTTGCCGGGTAGCCCTTGCCAAACCGCAGATAATTGGCCCCTGCTCAGTTCCTACGGCCTCGGCAATTTTGCTGACCGCTTCGAAATCGCCGGGGCTGGCAAAGGGAAACCCAGCTTCAATGATGTCAACCCCCAGTCGAGCCAGTTGGCGGGCGATCGTCAGCTTTTCGTCAACGTTGAGGGTGGCACCGGGAGATTGCTCGCCGTCGCGGAGGGTCGTATCAAAAATAATGATGCGATCGGAGTTTGGCTCGATATTCATGGCGGGAATGACTACATTGAATCTAGGACAGAAAAACTAATAGCGGAAATTACCTGAGATCAATTCTAATTTCAATTCTAATTTAAGCTAGAAATCGCCTAGGTATAGACACTGTCCACTTTTTCAATGTGATCTCGAATTGAGTTGAGGTCGATGTAGCGATCCGTAGCATTACGGAGTTCTCGGGCAATCATTCCTTCAGTTGAAACAACAGTGATATGGGTATTTTTAGAGCGCAGCAGCTCAATGGCTCGCTCAAAATCGCCATCGCCACTGAAGAGAATAACCTGGTCATACTGATCAACCGTGTTGAACATATCGACCACAATTTCGATATCTAAATTGGCTTTTTGGGAGTAGCGACCGGAAGAATCGTCGTAATACTCCTTCAGTACCTTTGTTCGTACCGTATATCCCAGACTAATCAGGGCGTCGCGAAAGCCTCGCTGATCCTGAGCGTCCTTTAGCCCGGTATACCAGAAGGCATTGATTAGCCGAGTATGGGCGTCATTGGTGAAGTAATAGAGGACTCGCTTGGGGTCAAAAAACCAGCCGTTTTTTTGCTGAGCGTAGAACATATTGTTCCCGTCTACAAAAATCGAGAGACGGTTAATCATAGACATAGAAATTTATACCTAAATGGGTGAGGTTAGAAATTACGTTGATAAAATTTAAGTGGAAATTAAACCGTTAAGTCTACTAAGTCTGCGGCCTAAGCAAACTAGACCGACTGGAAAAGATGCCCCAGTAGAACCAATGACCTTCAGCGTCAGCCGGTTAGACGACAGACCATGAGGGTCAAGCGATAAGCACATAGTGGACTGAAATAGGGACTTAACGAATAGAGATCTCAGGTAGAGATACTCTTAAAATTAAGAAATTTAGGATGCAGATCATAGGTTCTTACCTTCATATTATAAGACTTCCGGCTAAATGGATGCTGCGATAACAACTTCACTCGCCTTGCCCAGTCTGCCAGCCAGAACAAACTGGTAAAAGGATCGTTCCATCTAACGAGGGTTTCAGCAACAGCAACAGAATTTTTCCTAAATTGTTGGATTTATTCTAGACTACCCATTGAATGAATAGGGCAGACCTGTTTACCTATTCCTGGGCTTGAACCTATTCTTCGCTTTCCCCATTCAGTAATCTGATGATGACGATGCCCTTGAAGGACGAGTTCCGTCCAGACCGTATGGAGGCAATAACGGCCCTCATTTCCCCCGCTGTTGCTCCGGCTATGTATACCGCCCATTTTCAGGCCGCTCCCCTGCGGTTGGGGGTGATGGCGTCGGGGAATGGCAGTAACTTTGAGGCGATCGCCCAATCCATCGCCAGCCACACCCTCAACGCCCAGATCCAGGTACTGGTGTATAACAATCCCGATGCGGGCGTTGCTGAGCGGGCGGCCCGCCACCAGGTGCCAGCGGTGCTGCTTAACCACCGGGAATTCCCCAGCCGGGAAGATCTGGATCAGGCCATTGTGGAGACGATGGTGCGCCACCAGGTGGAGTGGGTGATTATGGCGGGCTGGATGCGGCGGGCCACGGCGGTGCTGGTGGACGCCTTTCAAGGACGCATTCTCAACCTGCACCCCAGCTTGCTGCCCAGCTTTCCCGGCATTCGTGCGGTGGAGCAGGCATTGGCGACGGGGGTGGCGATCACCGGCTGCACGGTTCACCACGTCGTTCTGGAGGTAGACAGCGGGCCGATTGTGATGCAGGCGGCGGTGCCTGTGTTACCCGACGATACCCCCGACACGCTGCATCAGCGAATTCATGACCAGGAACACCGGATTTATCCAATGGCGATCGCCCTGGCTGCCAGCACCGTTGATTCTAAATCAGCTAAACCTTAGAGCGATCGGTGAGAATTTCGTAGCCCGTCTCCGTCACCAGCACCGTATGCTCAAACTGGGCGGAGAGGGCGCGATCGAGGGTGACCACCGTCCAGCGATCGGGTAGGGTGCGCGTGTGACGGGAACCTGCGTTGAGAATGGGTTCGATGGCCAGGGTCATGCCCGCCTTCAGCTTGACATTGGGAAGCTGGTGGGTACGGGTATTGAACACCGAGGGTTCTTCATGGAGGTTGCGCCCCACACCGTGCCCCGTGAAGTCTTCTACGATCTTGAAGCCATTGGCCTCCGCGTGGTCTTGAATGGCCCCGGCAATATCCAGGAGGCGATTCCCGGCCTTCACCTGGGCGATGCCTTCGTAGAGGGTTTCCTCGGCAACGCGCACCAGTTTGGCCGCTTCCTCAGAAACCGCACCGACCGGGATGGTGATGCAGGAATCGCCGTGGAAGCCCTGGTAATAAGCGCCCGTATCCACCTTCAGCAAATCGCCAGCACGAATCACCTTGCGGCGGCTGGGAATGCCGTGAACCACTTCGTCATTGAGGCAGGAACAGATGGAAGCAGGAAAGCCGTAGTATCCCTTAAAGCTGGGGGTCGCTCCCAGTGCGCGGATGCGCTGCTCGGCATAGGCGTCCAAATCCGCCGTGGTCATTCCCGGTTCCACCAGGTTGGCGATTTCCTTCAGCACTGTGGCCACGATGCGGGCAGCCTGCCGCATGGTTTCGATTTCGGTGGCGGACTTAATTTCGCCTCCGCGTCCGGTATTGCGAATGCGGGGAGAACTGCTGGGCTTGGGCAGGAGGTTCGTCAAAAAATTCATGAATTTGCTGGTTGGAACGTTGGTCTTGGAAAGCTCCCGTAGCGGTTGAACAGGAGAGGCGATCGCCATCTCTCGATTCTACAACCTGAAATTATTCGCCGCTGAGGGCTGGCTCACGACTCACTGATGGTAATCTGCCCCACCATCCCCGCCTCTGCATGACCGGCGATGGAGCAGCGCAGCTCATAGGTGCCTGGCTTGAGGGCTACAAAGACCCATTCGGCTTCGGCTCCTGGCTTCAGCTCCAGCTCGTGGATGGCTCCCTTGACCTCCACCCCCGCCGCTTCTACCTTTTGGGACCAGATATTGTCGGCAAAATCCTTCGCCGTGAAATAGTGCTTTTGGGGACTGGGGTTATCCAGCACCAGGGTGTAGCGCTGCCCCGCCTGAAAGGCCAGGGTATCGGGCACAAATTGTAGCGCCCCGGCCTCGGTGCCCAGATGGACACGCACTTCTATAGCGGGAAGGCGGCTGGGGGCAGGGGTGGCGATCGCGTCCCCTCCCGTAAAGCCTAGCCAACCCAGGCAAAGCACCCCAATCAGCAGCGCTCTCACCCCAACCTTGAAACATACCCAGCGGCGCAAACCGAGCGCCCAGCGGTGGGCAAACCTGTGACTGACCATGATGTCCTCGTGAAGGCGTAATTTCTGTGCGACTCTATGACTGATTTTACGCCCAGACCAGGAGAGATGGATTACACCGAGAGGCTTTTAGGATACTGGTTCAGCAAGTCTGCCGGGTCACGGTAAATGGCAATACAGCCCGCCTCTTTGAGCACCGATTCTGAGAAGCCGCCACACAAAACGCCGATGGTGCGGATGGGAATCTTACCCGCCGCCTCGGCGTCGTAGGGGCTGTCGCCCACCACCAGCGCCTCATCGGGGGAGATGCCCGCCAGCTTGTGGAGCGCTGCCTCGAAAATATCGGGTTCTGGCTTGGACTGCTCGGCATCATCGGTGGAGGTGGAGCCATCAATGAGATCCGCCACCTCCAGAAGCTTGATGTTGTGATCTACCGACTCCCGCCGCCCTGAGGAGGCCAGCACCACCCGAATCCCATCTGCCTTGAGGCGCTCAAACAGCGATCGCACCTGGGGAAAAGGCTGTACCTGGGGGAGGAGATGTTTTTGATAGTAGGACTTGCGATCGCCCGAAATATCCTCCGTCACCCGCTCCCGCTCCGCCTCGGGCACAAAGGCAGCGACGATGTGCTCTCCCCCCTTGCCGATGTGCTGCTTCACGTCGTCGAAATCCACCTCGTAACCGTGGCGCTTGAAGGCCTCCACCCAGGCATGGGCGTGTAGGGCTACGGAATCCACCAGGGTACCATCGATATCGAAAATAACGGCTTTGGGCATAGTGAGAACCAAATAGGTAATAGGGGCAAAATGTCTTTTATCGAATGACGTCTAATGTGAATTAGGAACCGGATGCCCTGTAGCGCAAGCATCCTGCTTGCTGGCGTCGTCACACCGCAGGC
>JAYKGU010000244.1:0-9160 GCA_035285585.1 Synechococcales cyanobacterium | reverse complement strand
TTGTGCTCTGCCTGGAACACGAACATGAAGTTGAAGGTACCCGAGATACCCAGGGGCATGCCGTCAGAGAAGGAACCCTGACCGATGGGGTAAATCAGGAACACGGACGTGGCTGCCGCCAGAGGTGCAGAGTAGGCCACGCAGATCCAGGGGCGCATGCCCAGACGGTAGGACAGCTCCCACTGGCGACCCATGTAAGCAAAGATGCCGATCAGGAAGTGGAACACAACGAGCTGGTAAGGGCCACCGTTGTAGAGCCACTCGTCGAGGGAAGCCGCTTCCCAGATGGGATAAAGGTGCAGACCAATGGCGTTGGAGGAAGGAACCACCGCACCAGAAATGATGTTATTGCCGTAGAGCAGAGAACCGGCAACCGGCTCGCGGATACCGTCGATGTCAACGGGAGGAGCGGCTACGAAGGCGATGATGTAGCAAATGGTGGCGGTCAGCAAACAGGGAATCATCAGAACGCCGAACCAACCCACATAGAGGCGGTTATCGGTGCTGGTGACCCAGGCGCAAAACCGATCCCACAGGTTGGCGCTTTCGCGCTGCTGCAAGGTAGTGGTCATAAGCGATAAAGGTTGAATGACAAAAATGATGAATAAAAAACAAGGATTATGAAATATGAAAATCCTTGCTTCACTAGATCTTAGTAAGGCTTAGAGAAAGTAGGAAGGAAACCGACTATTTTTTACATTTGTTTGTGAAGTTTCTTTTTCAAAAATCTTCCAACTTCTTTTGATTCAATCTCTAAATTCAATCTCTAACAAAGGCTCATTCAGGAAAAGCGATTTGATGCGATCGCTCACATTTTTATTAACAAAAATTCATTAACTGGCATTAACAACCGCCGACGCTCCCCCCGGCAACTTTTCCGACGCAGGGTTGCCCAGTTTGGGAGACTTAATTCGGGTATTGGCGGCCTGGGTGAGCAGGGATTCGGCAAAGGCGATCGCCTCCTGATCGGACTTGCCCCCCGCCAGTTGGGCCAGTTCCTCCCGCCGCTGCTGCTCTGTCAGGGGGGCGACTCGCACGACGGTACGCACCTCCTCGGCTCCCGTAGGCAAGTCGCTGGGCTGGCCTACGTCGGTGGCTTTGGCTTTGCCCCGGCCCCGCTTCTTTGCCGCCCCCGCCTCAGGGGAATCAATGATTTCTTTGTTCACCCGGAAGTGGTTATCCGCCATGGCCGCCACGATGGGCTGGTGAGTGACGCAGAGCACCTGGTGGCGGTGGCTGAGCTGGTGGAGCTTTTCGGCGATCGCCTGGGCCACCCGCCCAGACACCCCTGCGTCAATTTCATCAAACACCATGGTTTCCACCGCATCCGCCTGGGAAAGGCACACCTTCAGCGCCAGCAGGAAGCGGCTCATCTCTCCGCCGGAAGCAATCTCCGACAGGGGCTGGAGCGGTTCCCCCGGGTTGGGGCTGAACATGAAGGTGATGCGATCGCCCCCCGACGCCGTGGGCAAAGTCGGAGAAATCTTCACCTGAAACTGCACCTTATCCATGGCCAGGGGCTTAAGTTCGCTGACCAGCCGTGCCTCCAGGTGGCGGGCGGCGGTTTGACGCAGTTGGGTGAGAGCGGTGCAGGCTTTGGCCAGTTCAGTCTGGCGGGCCTGGTAGGTTTTTTCCAAAGCTTCGACGGACTGACCGCCATCGCTGAGTTCGTCCAGATTGGCCTGGAGGCTCTGGTAGTGGGCGATCGCATCCGCCAGGGTGGGGCCATACTTGCGGCAGATTTGCTTCAGCTCAATGATGCGGGACTCCACCTCCTGGAGCCGCTCCGGATCCGTCTCCAGCCCGTCGCCATAGGCGTTAATTTCCCGTCCGGCTTCCTCTACCTGGGCCAGTGCCCCGCTCACCATCTCCAGCACTGGCTGAATCTGGGCGTCATACTCCACCATCTCCTCCAAAACGCCCTGGGCAATGCCCAACAGGTCGGCGCAGGCGGCGCTGCCCGAATCGTTCTGGTAGAGGGCCTGGTAGACCTGGTAGCTCTGCTGCTGGAGTTCCACCGCATGGCTGAGGCGCTTGCGCTCTTGCTCTAGCTGATCCAGCTCTTCGGGGTCGTCTAGATTGGCCTGCCCCAGTTCCTTGGCCTGAAATTCGAATAAATCAAGCTGCTGGAGGCGCTGCTGCTCCTGCTGTTTGCGCTTCTCCAGCGCTTTCAGGGCAGTCTGGCAGGCGTCGTAGGCGATCGCCACCGTCTGCCGCTGCTGGACTAACTCATTGCCCCCAAAACCGTCTAGCCACTCCCGCTGGAGGCTGGCCTGCCCCAACTGCACCGTTTGCCCCTGGACGGTGATTTCCACGAGGCGATCGCGCAGTAGCTCAATTTGCTGCTTATTCACCACCACGCCGTTCACCCGCGAGCGATTGCGCACGCTACCTCGCCCAGCGGTCAATTCTCGGCTACAGATGAGAACTGCCTCTTCCCCGGCTTCAATGTCCTGCTCGGTGAGCCAGTTGCGCAGGGGAGGGGTCAGCTCAAAGCGGGCTTCGATCAGTCCTTTATCTGCTCCGGCCCGGATGGCCCGACCAGACACCTTCCCCCCCAGGGCGATGTCCAGGGCGTCGAGGATGATGGACTTACCCGCCCCCGTTTCCCCGGTCAGCACGTTTAGCCCCGCATGGAACTGCAGGTCGAGCCGGTCAACCAGGGCAAAATTTTCGATGAGGAGAGAAATGAGCATAGTGGAGCGGAACCTTGAGGGACGCTAGTGCTGGATCAGGGGGTACAAATTCACCATTCTCCATCATCAGTGTAGTGCGAAAATCCTATGGCAACGATCGGAACGGGCCAGCAGAAGTCTGGGTTCCTCAGCATCTCTTAAGATTGTGCCTTGGCTGCGCCTCTATATTAGATGTGAATAGAGCAGAAATCTGCCCGCCACTGTAACCCGTTCTGACGTTTCAACCCGCTTTCTCCGCTGATATGGCCTTTATCCGAGTTCCCAAACCCTGGCAGCTTCCCGAATACACCATTACCTCCGAAACTGCCTACTTTAACCGCCGCCGCTTTATGAAAGCCCTGGTGGGTGCTGGCATCGGCGCATCGGCGGTGTCCCTGGCCGGGTGCCAGTCGTCCCGTGCCGTCGAGTCTGACGAACCGATTGCTGGATTAACCGACCTGCCCTACGAACCCAATTCTGAATTCACAGTGGGCGATCGCCCCCTCACTGGACGCATCCTGGCCGCCACCTACAACAATTTCTACGAATTTGGCGGCACTAAAAACATCTGGGAGGCTGCCCAGGCCCTGCCCACCAATAACTGGACCGTGGAAGTGGCCGGTCTGGTCAACAACCCCCGCACCTACGACCTGGACGACCTGATGCAGGCGTTTCCCCTGGAGGAGCGCACCTACCGCTTCCGCTGTGTGGAAGCCTGGTCGATGGTGGTGCCGTGGATTGGCTTTCCGATGCGATCGCTCCTCGAAGCCGCCGACCCGAAATCTGAGGCCCAATTCGTCCGCTTCACCTCCTACTACAACCCCGACGTCACCATTGGGCCAGCCTTCCGCTCCGCCTTCCTGCCCTGGCCCTACACCGAAGGGCTGCGGATTGAGGAAATGGCGAACGAGCTGGCCTTTTTTGCCGTGGGCATCTACGGCCAAACCCTGCCCAAGCAGCACGGTGCCCCGATCCGCATGGTGATTCCCTGGAAGTACGGCTTCAAAGGGGCCAAATCGATCGTCAAGATCGAGTTTGTCGCCACCCAGCCCGCTACCTTCTGGAATACCCTGGATGGTCGCGAGTATAAGTTCGAATCCAATGTCGAGCCTGATGTGCCCCATCCCCGCTGGTCGCAGCGCGAAGAGAAGCTGATCGGCCCAGGGCCAAACTTCTCGGTGACGATGGTGCCGACCCTGCCCTACAACGGCTATGGTGACTACGTCGCTGACCTCTATGCCTGAGGTGCCACGAGCACCCGTTCATCCAGCTGGGTTTGTTAAGATCCATTAATAGATGCAAGAAAACACACGCAGCGGGGTGAATAGTCGCGATGTATTTAACCTACTACGGCGCGAATAGCTGGCTGATCGAGCTGGGCCAGCAGCGGATTCTGGTTGATCCCTGGCTGGTTGGCTCCCTGATGTTTGGCAGTATGAACTGGCTGTTTAAGGGCGATCGCACCACCCCTATTGATGCCATCCCCGAAGCCATTGATCTAATTCTGCTGTCCCAGGGGCTGGAAGACCACGCCCATCGCCCCACCCTTAAAGCGCTCGATCGCCAGATTCCCGTGGTGGCTTCGCCCAATGGGGCCAAAGTTGCCGAAGAACTGGGCTACACCAGGGTTACGGCCCTCGCCCCCAGTGAGGTGACTACCCTCGCCGGACAGGTAGAAATCCGGGCGCTGTCGGGTGCCCCCATTGGCATGCAGGTGGAAAACGGCTACCTGCTGCGCCACCTGCCCTCCCAGGCGTCTGTTTACTACGAACCCCACGGCTTCCCCCCCGGCGACCTGGACGATTTGGGAACGGTGGATGTGGTGATCAGCCCCATCGTTAACCTGGAACTGCCGGTGGCCGGGGCCATTATCCAGGGGAAGAAAACGGCGATCGCCCTGGCCAAACAGCTCCGTCCCCAGGTCTTTTTACCCACTGCCACGGGCGGCAATATCGTCTACGAAGGGCTGCTCACCTCGGTGCTTAAAGCGGTGGGCAATGCGGATGAGTTTCGTCGAGAGCTGGCTCAGCAAAACCTGACCCCCGAAGTGATAGAACCAGAACCCAACACCCGCTTTTCCGTGGCGATCGCCCAATCCGTTGCCCCCTGAGGGTTTAGCTTCACACCGCATCCACCATCATGTGGGCCACGTCCTTCATGGTGTAGTTGGCCCGCCAGCCCAGCTTGTTGGCGGCTTTGGCGGCGTTGCCCCGGCTGACAGAGAGATCGGTGGGGCGAAATAGTCCCTTGTCGACCTCGACGTGCTTGCGCCAGTCCAGCCCCAGGTAGGCGAACACTTCGGCCACAAAGTCCTCCAGCCGGTTGGTTTCTCCCGTGGCGATCACGTAGTCGTCGGGGGTTTCCTCCTGGAGCATGGCGTGCATGGCCCGCACATATTCCGGTGCCCAGCCCCAGTCGCGCTGGATGGACAGGTTGCCCAGGTGTAGGGTGGTTGTCTTGCCGTGGGCGATTTCGCAGGCGGCGGTGACAATCTTCTGGGTCACAAAGCGGCGGGGTCGCAGGGGCGACTCGTGGTTAAAGAGGATGCCAGAGCAGGCAAACAAATCGTAGGCTTCCCGGTAGTTGGCTACCTGCCAGAAGGCGGCAGCCTTGGCCACTGCATAGGGACTGCGGGGACGGAATGGAGTCGTTTCATCCGCCGGTTCTTCTCCCGTATCGCCAAAGCACTCGCTGGAACCGGCGTTGTAGAGCTTGATAGGCGCACCTGTGAAGCGAATGGCCTCCAGCAGGTTCAGGGTGCCCAGGGTGATGCTTTCCATTGTCTCGACGGGTAGCTCAAACGACAGCCCCACGGAGGTTTGCCCCGCCAAATTGTAAATTTCGTCGGGCTGGTATTTGCTGATCACCTGGAGCACGCTGCGAAAGTCGTTGAGGGACATGGAGCAGGTGTTTACGCGATCGCGAATCCCCAGCCGCACCAGGTTCCGAAAAGTGGAGATTTGGGCATCCCGCGAGGTGCCATAGACCGTATACCCCTGGCCGAGTAAAAGCTGAGCCAGGTAAGCGCCGTCCTGGCCGGAGATACCGCAGATGAGTGCTGTTTTCATAGTTCCACTGATATTAAATTAAGGATTCAGGTCCCTTCTGGAAGAGATTTTGCCGTTGGCTAATTTTCCGCAGATTTCGCAGATTTCGCAGATGAATGGCGTCTTTGTACCCGCCAATTCTCTATCTGCGTCCATCTGCGTCATCTGCGGATCGATAATGTTGCTGAGCAAACCCAGGCGACTCGACTCTGTTCTAACGTACCCCCCACAGCCCCACAAATTCGCGCTGGTCTGGGGTTAAGTTTAGTTATAGACCGACACCGCAAATTCACCCTTCGTCAGGCAGGGATGGCCGATATGAAACTTTCCGTGATCACCGTGTGCCGCAATGCCGAGGCCACTATTGAGCGCACCCTCCAGGGCGTGTTGTCCCAGACTTACCCTGACGTCGAGTACATCGTGGTAGATGGGCAGTCGGGCGATCGCACCCTGGATATCATTCACCAGTATGGCGATCGCCTCACGAAAGTCATCAGTGAACCTGACGATGGCATCTATGCAGCGATGAATAAGGGCATCCGGCTGGCATCTGGTGACTGGCTCTATTTTGCTAACGCGGATGACTATCTCTTTGACGAACGGGTTTTTGAGGACGTGGTGCAGTTTTTGTCCGATCATCCTACCTGCGACTTTGTCTACGGCAACCACGAAACCCGCTTTCCCCTGGGGGGCAGTTCCCTCTACGAACCCGCCCCACCCGACCGGACACTGGAGGAAATGGTGTGTCTGGGCAATTGTTTTATCCAGCCCGCCAGCTTTTTCAAGGCCAGCCTATTTGAGCGCTTGGGAGGCTTTAACGAAAGCTATGCGATCGCCGCCGATTACGACTGGTTTGCTCGCCTGCTGGCCGACCCCACCTTAAACGTCTGCCACATGCCCCGCACGATTGTGTCCTACGCCCAGGGGGGAACTTCTAGCAATATTCGAGCGCTTTTCAAGGAAGTGTTTGAAATTCAAAACAAGCTACCCCTTTATCAGCGGGAAGACTGGCTGGCAAAGCGCATGACTCAGCTTCAGCAAACTTTTATCGACAAGTATGCGCGGCTGGAGCAAACCCACCAACTGGCGATCGCCCGCGAACAACTTATCCACCGACTGGAAGCCCGTCTCGCCCCTTTGGAGGCGCGATTGGAGAAGCTGGAGGCCGAGAACGGCGAGCTGCGGGGCGAAGTTGAGGCCATGAAGACGAGCAAGTTCTGGAAGCTGCGCACCCTTTGGTTTCAAGTAAAAGAAAGGTTTGGTTTGGGGGAAGATGGTTGACGGGGGTGGGAAGGGCGATCGCCCTTTCACTCATAATTTGGGCAGCGTAGGGTGCGTCACGGCTGCTGCAAACTGCAGGGAATCAGGGACGGCCTTTGCCATTGAACTTAGGAGATTTTTGAAAATGATTCTACCCGTACGGGCAGAGGCATTGCCATGCCCCTGCCCCAGGAATTTCACCTTATTCAATCCGCATTCCTTATTATGTTAGGGCTGCAATTGATATGTTGAGGCTGTAACTTGCTATGTCAGCCCTGTAATTAATATGTTGAGGCTGTAACTTGCTTCATCAGAGCTGAACTTGCTATGTCAAGGCTACAACTTGCTATGTCAGAGCTGAATTTGCTTTGTTAAGGGGGGCGATCGCCATTCACTCATAGACATTCTTGCGGTGGGCGATCGTAACGACGAAAACTTGACGGTTTTATCGTCTACGGAGTAAACAACTCGTCCGTCCGGCTGCAATATCTTGTTTACCCCGCTCAAAGGACTCGACAATGGTCGGTTGCTGAATGGGAGGTTTCTTCTACATTAAGCAGGTCTTGGATTTTAGATTTTAGATTTTGGATTTTGGAGGAAATTCTGGGGGGATCGGAAAACTATCGGCTAGATTAAAAGCATCGTCCTCTCGCCATGACTTGCCCCCATGTCGCAGCCACCCGAACCTCCCTCGCAGTCGCCCACCCTGGAACAACGCGTGACTGATGCTGTAATCAAGCTCATCGTAGCGGGCAGCGGCGGGTATGCCCTGTATAACCTGTACGTGGAAGATTTGCCGAAGGCGGCGATCGCCACCCTCATTTCTGCGACTGCCGGATTTGCCAATCGTTCTTGGCAGACGCTTTTAACACCTGTGGGTGAATGGTGGAATGCCCGACTCGGTAGAACTGGGGCAACCCTGAAGCAACAGGTCGAAAGTTTAGACCAAAGGGTTTCAGGCGTTCCTAAAGTTTATCTGGAAGCACTGAAAGCCTACTGTCAGGATTTAGAAATCGAGGGTTACAAAGGCTATCTCTCTGCCCTGCCCCTCAAAGAGGTTTACGTACCGCTCAAAATTAATGCTGATATCGGTGACGCACTGAAGCTCGGAGAACCGAGAACAATCTGGTATTTTTTGCCCAGGGCGAATGGTTCTGAGCCGGATTCTCCCTCTCGTCGCCTGGTGATCACTGCCGATCCGGGCTTTGGTAAAACCACGCTAACGCGCTATCTCACCCTCAGCTTTGCCGATCAGTCTTACAAGGCACAAAATGTCAAAGCTCTGTTTCCCGTGTTGCTGCTGCTGCGCTCGGTTTATTCGCAAATTCAGGATGAGGTGACACCGTCCCTGTCAGAGCTAATGGTTCAGCAAATTAAGCGGCTCCCCCGCTGTCAAGATTTACCGCCATTCGATCAGTGGCTCCAGACCCAGCTTCAGCAGGGGGATTTGCTGGTCATGTTTGATGGGCTGGATGAAGTCCCAGATGAGCAGCGCGAAAAAGTCAGCCGCTGGATCAACTGGCAAATGCAGGCGTACACCAGTCAATTTATCCTCACGTCGCGGCCCCACGGCTATGACCCTACTCTGTTTCGGGGGGTGCGCCAGGTTAAGATTGCGCCATTTACCAATCCAGATAAAGCAGCCTTCATCCAGCAGTGGTATCAAACCACCCTGTGGATTCATAAATGGAAGCCTTTGTATGACGAAAGCCAGCGCAAACCTGAAGCAGAGCGGCTTTTACTGGAACAGGTAGAGGCCCAATCTCAGGCGGAAGCCACAGAGCAGATTGATGACCTCAACCAGCAGCTTTTCAAAAACGCAGACCTCACCAAGTTAGCAGAAAATCCCCTGCTGATTACGATTATTGCAACCGTGCATCAGTCTTTTAAATCGCTGCCCAAGTATCGAAAAGATCTCTACAAACGCATCTTTGACCTGCTGCTGGAGTATCGCCCCCAGCGGCGGGAAACGCGGCTAACGATTCCTACAGCGGAAGACAACCAGAAAATTCTGCAAACACTGGCTCTGGAACTGGTGCAAAGGAACGAGACGCAATTTACCCCAGAACAAGGAGCCGAGTGGATTGCCGAACGATTGACACAGCTTCGCCCTAACGAATCGCTGACCCCTGAGAAATACTTGCAGGAAATTGAGCAGGTATCAGGGGTGCTGGCGGG
>JAYKGU010000243.1:0-16522 GCA_035285585.1 Synechococcales cyanobacterium | reverse complement strand
CTTACGTTCAGGCAACACGTTCAGGAGAAAACCAAAAAGGAATTGCGAAATGCTTCGCCCATACCCAACGGGGTGTGGTGGAACGTTATCGGCCAATTTGGGTGGCGTATTTGGGACAGAAAGTGTGGATAGCAGCCACATTCACGGCGGCGTCGAATCCGGCGGGCAAATCGCTGGTCGCTTGCACGGTTCGCACTTCCTGTAGGGTGTAGCCCCCATCCAGCATGGGGCAGATGGTGGTGCCGTAGGCAACTATATCCGCTACTGGTAGAGCTTCAGAAAAAGCGATCGCCTCTTCTCCCGCAGCCATCAGAAACGCCCGCCAGAACACAGCCTGAGTTGACGATTCAGCGCCCGCTTGTGGGTCAGGAGGAGATGGATCGGGGGAAGTGGGTACTTCGTCGGGCGATCGCTCACATATCTCCCGCAGTGGCATCATCCGCCCAGAAGCCCCCTCGACCCAGCGCCCGGAAAGATCTCCCAGCAGACAGAGGCCGGTGGGATCGACTGGGGCCACCTCCTCCTGGGCGGCAACGGGCCGGAGAAATCCCAAGCCCAGGGCGAGGAGGCCAATCTCCATGGCACCCAGGACGCCAAAACGAGCAGTTGCCCATTGGGCGCGCTCTGCCCTGGGGGGATAGCTCAGCCAGGGCAGGGCGTTTTGCAGGAAAGGGGCGATCGCCAATTTTCTCATAGGGGAAACCTCCAGGTTGCTGCGTCTGGCTTAACGCACCTGGAGGGCTGCCGTCCTGGGAGAAATTACCGAGGGGTGGTCGCCGTCGCCGCCTTGCCCCACCAGGCCAGGGCATAGGGCTGCACTGGCTCGTTGACCTGGCCGGTATAAACCACGCGGATTTTGTAGCGGCCAGTTTCCGGCACCTGGTGGAAGATGTGCTCGACGCTGTCCACCTCGCTGATGGATGACCAGACAGCATCACTAGTGTCGGTATCGTCTACCCGCATCAGGTAGAGGTTGAGGTTATTCAGCCCCAAGTCCTCAAAGGATTCGCCGATGTCGTACAGCTCGTTGCCGTTATCGTCCTTGAGCTGCACCTGGCGACTCCAGGCCAGGGTGGCAGACAGGTAGCTGCCCGCTTCTAAAGGTTCGTCAATTACGTAGTCGCGATAGGCTGGGGTTTCGCCTGCGCTGGCCACCGTGCGGTAGTCCCAGCCCATGACGGGCACGGGGTCATCGGGGTTCCACTGCCCCGCCTGGAACTGTTGAACAGCGCGGTAGGCGTTCAGATGGCCAGTGCCAAAATCGGCGCTGAGGGGGCGGGTTTGGTCGCTGTAGGCGTCCTGGTCTACCCAGGTGAGATTGCGGTGGCTGAGCAGCGTCCGGCTCATGCCCAGGTTGCGCCCATCCCCCTGATCCTCAATCTTGTCCGCCGAGTTCATCAAGATGACTTTGCTGACCTGGGGATTGCGGGAGTCTATACTCCAGTTAGGGGCATTTTCGCGAATCTGGCGATCGCCAAACTCCTGAATCAGCGCCACGGTAGCCGTCACATGGGGAGCGGCAAAGCTGGTGCCGGTGGAGCTGATCAGCTGCCCATCGGGGTTAAACATTTCGATATTGGTGCCGGGGGCGACCAGGCTGAGCGATCGCCTTGGCCCCACGTTACTCTCCAGATCTTCCCGCCGTCCCACAATCAGCTCCGGTTCGCTGCTGAGGCTGGAGTAATCTACCTTGGTGAAGCGGCCATTGATGCGGGTGGAGTTGGACACGTTGACGCCATTGAAGTTGTCGGTAGGTATGGGGATACCGCCACGCCCCTGGTTTCCAGCGATCACGTAAAGAATGCCATGGACGTTGGAGGACCAGTCGATGCACTGGGTGAGCAGGGCGTTGCCGTCCAGCATGGCGTCGGGGCGGGGGTCACGGGCCAGGGACTCGCCAAAGCTGAAGTTGCTTGCCCGCACGTCGCCGCCGTTTTGCAGAGCCACTGTCTGGGCCGCCAGACACTCTTCCGGCTGGCCGTTGTCTTCCAAAATTCCCACCGCTGAGGAGTAAAGGCGGGCGTTGGGGGCGACCCCGGTATGGCTTTTATCCTGGCTGATCATGACGCTGGCCACATTGGCGGCGTGGCCGTCCACCAGTTCGTCGGGGGTGGGGGCAAGATCCCGGAAAAACACCTGCCGCACCCGCACCACCGCGTTGAGCGGAGACGTTTTGTCGAGGCGAGACACGGCAGGGCGACCAATTTCTACCTGCCCAATGGCAATCTTCTCTCCGGTGAGGCTGTAGGGGGATTCGTGGAGACGGCGGGCGTCAATTCCCGCTTCTCCCACCGAATCCATCAGGGCGGTGACGGGGGCAGCGATGAGGGCGATCGCCACACCCCCCGCCAGCCAGATGAATCGCGTTACTCGTCGCTGCTGAAAAACCACGGCTATCTTCTCCAGGGCACTTCCTGCTAGATCAGTCTTTGCTAAGTAGAACTGCATTGAAAAACGAAGGCTAGAAAACCGGGGGAGCGCCCCGGTGGGGCGCTCCCCCGGTTTTCTAACATGAATTTAATTGTGCTGACCTACTTAGATTCAGTCTTTACTTATGATGCACAAGGATGGGTGGGTTGGCACGAAATTGCCTGACGAATGTGGGTAGGTGGGTGGACGGGTAGGTGGGTGGATGGATAAAAGGGTGGTAGTGCCTGTCAGACCCATGCTCTCATCCACCCAATCCACTCCTCATCCTCATCAGAACCAAATCAAAGCTTGAAGAGTCGGAGCAAGAACGTCGGTGTGGGAACGGGAGTTTGTTAAAATAACCTTACGAAAGCAGGACGCAGGAGAACCCTTCAGGTTATGAGCCAAACCCACACCCAAAAGCCAATCGTGGTCGCGCCGTCTATTTTGTCTGCCGACTTCAGCCGCCTCGGTGAAGAGATCAAAGCGATAGATGAGGCCGGAGCCGACTGGATTCACGTAGACGTGATGGACGGTCGTTTTGTTCCCAATATCACCATCGGGCCGCTGATTGTCCAGGCCATTCGCCCCCTCACCAACAAGCCCCTGGATGTCCACCTGATGATTGTGGAGCCAGAAAAGTACGTCGAAGAATTTGCCCAGGCGGGAGCCGACCACATCACCGTCCATGCCGAGCACAACGCCTCTCCCCACCTGCACCGCACCCTCACCCAAATTCAAGAGCTGGGGAAAAAAGCGGGGGTTGTCCTGAATCCTGGTACGCCGCTCGACCTGATTGAGTATGTCATCGACGTGGTGGATCTGGTGCTGATCATGAGCGTTAACCCTGGGTTTGGCGGTCAGAGCTTTATCCCCGGCGTCCTGCCCAAAATCCGCAAGCTGCGGCAAATGTGTGACGAGCGCGGTCTCGATCCCTGGATTGAGGTAGACGGCGGCCTGAAGCCCAGCAACACCTGGCAGGTACTGGAGGCAGGCGCGAACGCGATCGTCGCCGGTTCTGCTGTGTTTAAAGCTGAGGATTACGCCACCGCCATCGAAGGCATCCGCAACAGCAAGAAGCCCGCACCAGAATTGGTAACGGCATAGGCGGCAGTTCCCCCGTCAGACAGAAAGTTCTAAAGGGTTTCCCCGAACAGATCACGGTAGGGGCAAGGCAGCTCGCAAGCATCCTGGGGGCTTAGCCAAAGCGCACTGCCAAAATGCTTTGCCCTCCCCAACAGTTATAGCCCTACGGGCTAAGGTTTGAGTGTGGAACCCCCGCGCTCTGTGGGTTCCACACCTCTTGAATGTCCTAACGCGAAAGCGTAACGCCATAAGGCGAAATTTCATATTGGCGATCGCCCCGGGGCGATCGCACCAGCAGGCGAGGAATCACTTTCTCGCCTTTTTGCATGGATGGGGTTCCCGCGCAAACCGGGACAAGATTAGCAGGAAAGTAGGGCGCACCCCACTTTCTGACAGCATTTCATGACAAATTTCCGAAATCCATCCAACGAAGGGTCAAGATCTGTGAATTCGATTAACCTGGGATAGTTGATCCGGTCATCCGACCTTTCGCCAAAGGCAAAAAAGTCGGGCTACAAGGAGAGGCCAAAATAGGGACGGGAGAGCTAATGTAGGTTTGACGACCGACTACCGTCCTTAACTTTATCCGGAGAAAAAGGGGAAAGCTTTCATGTCCGAACTGATTCAGGCTGTTCTTGAACATCCGTCTGATCGCGTTGATTTGCGCCAGTTTATGAGTGAATTGAGAAAGCGCGAACAACGGTATCTGCTGCGTAACGACATCGTCTCGACCTTTTCTGACTACTGCTCTAACTACGAAAAGCCTGAACAGTTCTTTGCCCATTCCGCTCTGGGTCGATTAATTGACCATACTCAGGAAATTATCCTGGAGCGGGAAAGCATCTGTATGATTGTGCGGCCCAGAATCGGTACGGAAGAGATTTACCGGGTTCTGGAAGACCTGAGCTGTGAAGAGATGACGGTGCAGGCGCTGTTTGATCTGCGCGATCGCTTCGTCAACCGCTACCATCCTGAAGAGGGGGACGTGCTGGAGCTGGACTTCCGGCCCTTCTACGACTATTCGCCGCAAATCCGTGATCCCAAAAACATTGGCAAGGGAGTGGAGTTTCTTAACCGCTACCTTTCCAGTAAGCTGTTCCAGGCTCCTGCCCAGTGGCTGGAAGCGCTCTATCAGTTCTTGAGCCTGCACAGCTACAACGGCATTCAGCTCTTGATCAACGAGCGCATCCAGTCCCAGCAGCAGCTCTCCAACCAGATCAAGCGGGCCATCACGTTCGTCAGCCGCCTGCCCCAGGACGAACCCTATAATCGCTTCCGGTTTGAACTCCAGGCTCTGGGGTTTGAGCCAGGTTGGGGCAACACAGCAGGCCGGGTACGGGAGTCCCTGGACATGCTGGATCATTTGATTGATTCCCCCGACCACCAGGTGCTGGAAGCCTTCATCTCCCGCATCCCGATGGTTTTCAAAGTGGTGCTGGTGTCTGTCCACGGTTGGTTTGGCCAGGAAGGGGTGCTGGGCCGTCCTGACACGGGGGGGCAGGTGGTCTACGTACTGGATCAGGCCCGCAGCATTGAGCGACAGCTCCAGGAAGAAATTGAGCTGGCGGGGCTGGACGTACAGGCCGCCCATCCCAAAATCATCATCCTCTCGCGCCTCATTCCCAATAGCGACGGCACTACCTGTAACCAGCGGCTGGAGAAGGTTTACGGCAGCCAGAACGCGTGGATTCTGCGGGTTCCCTTCCGGGAGTTTAATCCCAAACTCACCCACAACTGGATCTCCCGGTTCGAAATCTGGCCCTACCTGGAGACCTACGCCCTCGATTCTGAGAAAGAACTGCTGGCAGAGTTTCAGGGTAAGCCTGATCTGATCATCGGCAACTACTCCGACGGCAACCTGGTGGCCTTCCTGCTGGCTCGGCGGCTGAATGTCACCCAGTGCAACGTGGCCCATGCTTTAGAGAAGTCCAAGTACCTGTTCAGCAACCTCTACTGGCAGGATCTGGAAAACGAGTACCACTTCTCCCTCCAGTTCACGGCGGATTTGATTGCCATGAACGCCGCTAACTTCATCATTAGCAGCACCTACCAGGAAATTGCCGGTACCCCCGACAGCGTTGGCCAGTACGAGTCCTATCGCCGCTTCACCATGCCGGAGCTTTACCACGTGGTCAACGGGGTCGACCTGTTCAGCCCCAAGTTCAACGTGGTGCCCCCTGGGGTAAATGAGCGGGTCTACTTCCCCTACACGCGCACCGAGGACCGGCTGATGGGCGATCGCGAACGCCTGGAAGACCTGCTCTTCACCTTGGATGAGCCGTCGATTGTCTACGGCACGCTAGACGATCCGACCAAGCGGCCTCTCTTCTCCATGGCGCGTCTGGACCGCATTAAGAACCTCACAGGCTTGGCGGAGTGCTTTGGCCGCAGTGAGGAACTGCAGGAGCGGTGCAACCTGATCCTGGTGGCGGGTAAGCTGCGGACAGAGGAATCGGGCGATCGCGAAGAAATCGCTGAAATCCAGAAGCTTTATCGCATCATTGATGAGCACAACCTGCACGGCAAGGTGCGCTGGCTGGGGGTGCGGCTGCCCAAGGCCGACTCTGGCGAGGTTTACCGGGTGATTGCCGACCACGAAGGCATCTTCGTCCAGCCCGCCCTCTTTGAGGCGTTTGGTCTGACCATTCTAGAAGCAATGATTTCTGGCCTGCCCACCTTCGGCACCCGCTTCGGTGGCCCGCTGGAAATCATCCAGGACAAGTACAACGGCTTCTACATCAACCCCACCCACCTGGATGAGATGGCCAACGTGATCCTGGAGTTCCTCTCCAAGTGCGACCAGAATCCGGGCTACTGGAAGGAGATCTCCAACCGCTCCATCGACCGGGTCTACAGCACCTACACCTGGAAAATCCACTCTAGCCGCCTCATGTCCCTGGCGAAAATCTACGGCTTCTGGAACTACACCTCCAAGGAGAACCGGGAAGACATGCTGCGCTACATCGAGATGATGTTCTACCTGCTCTATAAGCCCATGGCACAGCGGCTCATGGAGAAGCACATACAGCAGTAAAATCGTAACTACTCAGGCTTGACCTGGAGCCTGAACTGTCCTCATCCCCTAGCCCCTTCTCCCTGGGGAGAAGGGGAACCGGATTGAAGTCCCTCTCCCCAGGGAGAGGGATTTAGGGTGAGGGCAGCCTGAGCAGTTACGTTGAGGGGCAAATAGCCATTTGCCCCTACAGGCGTCGGTGCTGGTCAATGAGGGGCGATCGCCCACCCGCGCAGTTCAAAATGCCTCTTCCGCCTGCAGGCAATAGCCCGCCCCCCGGACGGTTTTAAGCAACCCCTTGTTCAGCTTGCGGCGCAGATAGCCCACATAGACATCGACGATGTTTGACCCCGGATCGTAGTCATAGCCCCACACCTGATCCAGCAGCTCCTGGCGGCTCCAGACCCGTCCGGGCTGCCGCACAAACATCTCCAGGAGGGTAAACTCGCGGGTAGATAGTTCGATGGGCTTGCCCTGGTACTGGACACTCCGCTGCCGCAGGTCGAGGATCAGGTTGCCGACCTGCAGCACCACCGTTTCCGAGGGATTGGGCGATCGCCGTTCCCGCAGTCGCACCCGCACCCGAGCAATCAGTTCCTCCGGCGAAAACGGCTTGGTCACATAGTCATCGGCCCCGGCTTCCAGGGCTGCCACCTTTTCCTGGACATCTTGAATGACGGTGAGCACCAGGATGGGAAACTGCTCTCCCCGGCCCCTGAGTTCTTCAATTACCTCAATGCCACGCTTTTCGGGCAGCCCCAAGTCGAGAATCAGCAGGTCAATCTGGCCGGTCTGGGCCAGCTGGATCGCCTGCGACCCCGTTTCGGCCAGCAGGGTGACAAACCCGTGGGACTGGAGGGCCTTTTGCAAAAAGGCGGCAATGCGGGGTTCGTCTTCGGCAATCAGGACACGGTTCATGGCGCTTCGGTTTCCTGGGGGGGATCGAGGGGCAAGATGATAGCGAACTGAGAGCCTTTCCCTAGGATACTGGAGAGGGTGACGCGCCCACCGTGGGCTTCGGCGATCGCCTTAACAATGGATAATCCCAGCCCAGCTCCCCGCGATTTGGGGCGGTTTCCAGCTACACGGGCAAAGCGCTGCATCACTCGCTCCTGATGTTCGGGAGCAATGCCGGTACCCGTATCCCGGACGCTAAAGCAAACCCCTGCTGGCACCCGCGTGGAGCTGAGCCAGATTGTGCCGTCTGAACCAGTGTGCTCAGCGGCGTTTTGCAGCAGGTTCATCACCGCCTGGGTAATGCGGTGGCGATCGCCCACGATGTGAATGGAGGCTTTGCCGCTCAGTTGCCAGTTGCGCGGGGCCAGGGCTTTGGCCTTAGCAAACAGCTCCTCGGTCAGGCGGCAGACATCAACCATTTCCAGGCTCAAAAAGTCGGGACGTTCGGCGCGGGCCAGCAGGAGCAGGTCATCCACCAGCCGACTCATACGGTTTAGCTCGTCGTTCACCAGCTCTAGCGTGTCGTGGTGGCCGCCCAGCGACTGATGCAGCACCTCCAGGTGGCCGCGAATCACCGTAATGGGGGTTTGAAACTCATGGCTGGCGTCATTGATGAACTCCCGCTGACTGGCAAAGGAGGCATGGAGCCGATCCAGCATCCGATTAAAGGTAACGGTAAGTTCGGCAATTTCGTCCGCCCCTCGCACCGGAATGGGGCGCTTCAGCGTTTGATCCATATCCTGAATGGAGCGAGCCGTCTCAGTGAGAACTTCCAGCGGCGACAAAACCCGACCAATCAGCCACCAGGCCAGCACCAGCGCGATTAAAAACACCACTTCAATCACCCACGTGGCGACGCCCACCGCCTGGTCAATCTCAGCCTGCTGGTTGCTCAAGGAGTAAGCCACCACAAACACCCCCCGATTGGTGGGCGAGAGATGGAGGGGATAGGCCGAGTAGATGATGTTCTCTGGCAGCTCAAGGGTCTGATTTTGCACCGGCTGCTCTAGCTTCGCCAGGGAGCGCAGCAGGGCCGGTTTGTTCTTCAAGGCAATGGGCAGGGCAATGGGGCTGGCCTGGTACAGCTCGCCGTTAAGAAATGTCAGGAGAAACTCATCATTTTCGGGGATGTTGCGCGACAGAAATACATCAAAGATGGCAGCGACATCATCCCCAAAAGGCAAACCAGTGGCGGGGTTTCGGCCATTCACCAGCCGTTGTACTTCTTCCGTCTCCTGTTCGAGCGATCGCTGCACCCGCTCCAGCATCTGCGCCGATAACACCTGCCGAATGGTGACAACCGAAATCACAATTGACAGAGAAATCAGAGCCGCCAGCCAGAAGACAATCTGAGTGCGCGCACTGGAGAGAACTCGACGCCAACGCAAAGCCATAGGACTGCCATTTTCAACTCTAGATATTTTACATAGGTAGATAAGTAGGTCGGAACAACCAAATTCGTGCTAGAGAACCAGGGGTTCGCCCCCGACGGAGGACGAACTCCACTAGCTTGATTTGAGGTGGACATCTCCAATTCGCTATTTTGCGGCGGCGACGAACTTATTGGGGCGGCATGATGAGTCTCGATCTCCAGGGGCGATCGCCCCTAGCGCTATCTGGCAGCAGCTTTTAGAATGCTAGACTGATAGGACGACCTGTAAACTTTATAGGGCGTGTTGCCATCTAACTTTGATTAGCTGAAGTACGGCTGCATGGGTTTCTGGAAAAGCTTATTTACAACTTCCGATACGGCGACCGCATCTCTGAACCACCAAAGTGACGGACAAGTGGCGTTAAAAGACGCTGGCAGCGAGGGAGCACGGATCTATTTCACGACCGATCGCGAAATAGACCTTTACGACTTGGAAGAACTGTGCGACGCCGTGGGCTGGTCTCGCCGCCCGCTCCGGAAGGTGAAAAAGGCCATCCAGTACAGCTTCCTGGTGGTGGCCATGTGGGAGCAGCGGGGCAACCGCCGCCGCCTGATCGGCTTTTCCAGGGCCACGTCTGACCATGCGTTCAACGCCACTATCTGGGACGTGGTGATCCATCCCGACTTCCAGGGCAAGGGGCTGGGCAAGGCGCTCATGCGGTACATCATCAAAAAGCTGCGCAGCGAAGACATCAGCAACATCACCCTGTTCGCCGACCCCCACGTGATTGACTTTTACCGGACCCTGGGGTTCGTCCCCGACCCGGAGGGCATTAAGGGGATGTTCTGGTATCCCGACTAAAGCGGGCCGATGAATTCGGGCCAGTTGCCAGCGTGGCACTTCCGGTAGCGGTCGGCTCGAACGATTCATCAGCTCTGTGGCGATCGCTCTCCAGGCAGTCCTACAAGTGGTCAGATACGGCTCGATTGTTTGAGCAGAACCCGATTACATGGGAACTGTAAGCAATCAGGGAAAACCACATGGAAATCTTTACGTTTTTAGAACTGGCGATCGCACCCACTCCCACCGTCGAATCTGAAGTTGCCGCAGTTCCTCAGCCAGGCCAGCCCCAAGAATCTGCTCAGACGCGTGCTCCGCAGCAAATTTCTCAAGACGTCGCTCCAGATCAACTCTCCACTCAACATCGGGAGGAAGCACGTCAGGCCGACAACGCATTCTGCTACATGGGAGACTTTGCCAGCCTATCGTGGTGGGGTTAACGTCGCTACAGTTGACAATCCGTTCTGGCGGCCCTCCCCATCTGGAAAGGGGCTGTGAAGCTAAGTCAGCTCTGCTCCCTGGGTATCAGCGTAAGGTGGGACGCTCTCCCAAGAATAGAATTCAGGAGTCAGGAGCCAGCAGTCAGCTCTCTCCTGAATTCTGACTCCTGAATTCTAGCTCCTGTCCAACCAGCATTTCCCGCCTTAAGGTGATTTCTTGGAATGAAATTACCAGCCCATGGTGCGTTACGCTTCGCTAACGGCACCCTACGGGCGGTATGGTCTTTCCCGGAAATCTCCTAAGTTGAGACCCCTGCTCCCCTTCTCTCTTGACTCACTATGGGCGTATAAAGCCAGTGGGGCGCGCCCCCCAGCGGAGACATACCCCACCATAGCTTCGTTTGTTTATGGCTACCTACTTAGCTGTAGTCGGGTTCGGATTGGGGAATTTCAAAACTGGACGGGTCGTAGAGGTAGCGGGTTACCTCTTCCTCCAGGCGGTGAATGAGAAATGGCTCGATGGCGTTGCTGTGGCGCAGGGCTGCAAGGTAGCCGTCCACATAAAGCCGCAGATCGTCGAATCGATATCCCCGATCCCAATGCTCATTGAGCATATCGGTGATGCGCTGGTAGTAGCGAATAGTTTGGGCATCTTGAAGCATCGTGTAAATCCAATTCTTTTGAAACTAATTGGTAAGCGGTGACACAAGAGACGACAAAAACTGATGAATCCCAAATGGCCCTTAGATTTGGCCCGATCTTTGCCCCCCTCGCACCCCACTAAACGAATTTTCCACCTACGATTAGTATGCCCGTGGAGTTCACCGAGATAGAGGCAGGGAGGTTGGCGTTTAATATGTAATCTTACGTTTTAACGCCCCTATGTATACTTATTCTAACTTTAATTTCCCATTAAGCCGGTTCCACCGAAAAATCATCATCCCAACTTCTTTCTTCAGATAGACCCCCAGCCATCCGCGAAATCGAGGGGTAGGCCATATAATTCTTAAATGTCTATTAAGATCAATGAAGTCTTTTGCTGCTGCCGATGCTAACCGACTTCATTCCCTTCTCCATCCCCATCGATCGCGCCTTCCTGGCGGGTGCTTCCCTGTGGGCGCTGGCCCTTTACCTGGGTTTTTCTCCCCTGAGCCACTGGGTGGCCCATCAGTTGAACCGCTGGTTTAACTTTGCCGAGCGGTTTTTGTATACTTCGGCTGAGGAATTTGAGCGCACGCGGCAGACACGGGAATCCCAAAATGCCTTCCTGGCTTCCCTGCTTAGCATTGTGCCCTTCATGGTCGCCGGGGGGCTGTGTGACTTTCTGCTGGAGATTGGGCTGGGGCAGAGCTGGGCTGTGAGCACGGGCATTTTGGCCAGCATGGCCTGCGGCGTTTATGAACTGGGGCGGCGCACCAGCGAAGCGTCTGACTAAATAGTTACCAACATTAATCCCCATGCCCCTGACCGATTGGTTCGTTCAGCAATCTTTTCAGCCATCCGTTCCCCTGGCGATCGCCCTGGTGGCGGTCTGGCTGGCGGTGGTGGGGCTGGTGGCGATCGCTGTCAAGCGGTTTAACCTGGGCGGCTCCGAAACCATCCGCAAAGTGGTGCACATCGGCACGGGTAATGTGATTCTGCTGGCCTGGTGGCTCCAGATTCCAGCCTGGGTGGGCATGGTGGCGTCGGTGCTGTTCAGCGTCATCACCCTCCTGTCCTATCGCTACCCGATCCTGCCCGCCATCAACACCGTGGGCCGCAAGAGCCTGGGCACCTTTTTCTACGCCGCCAGCATCGGCATGCTCATCGCCTGGTTCTGGACAATTGGCCAGCCCCACTACGCCGTCATCGGAGTGCTGGTGATGACCTGGGGCGACGGCATGGCCGCCCTGGTGGGGCAGCGGTTTGGCCACCATCCCTACACCCTCTGGGGGATGACCAAGAGTTGGGAGGGGTCGCTGGCCATGGGCGTGATGAGCTACCTGGTGAGCCTGCTGGTGCTCTGGGGCGTCCAGGGTCTGACGATTCCAACCTGGACGGTGCCGCTGGCGATCGCCCTGGTGGCCACCCTGCTGGAATCGGTCTCCAAGCTGGGCATTGATAACCTGACGGTGCCTTTGGGCAGTGCCGCCATTGGCTTTTTGCTCAACCAGGGCTAGACATCCAGCACAAAAGGCTTCAGGATAGAATGCCTGTGTTGTGCGATGCTGGAAGCGATTGGAACTATGGCAGGTCAGGATTTAATCCCCGTGGTGGTGCTGGGTGCCGCTGGCAAGATGGGGCGAGAAGTGGTGAAGGCGATCGCCCAAGCCGAAGACATGATGCTGGCGGGGGCGGTGGAGCGTAGCCCCGAATATGTGGGCCAGGACGTGGGGGAAGTGGCAGGTTGCGGGCCACTGGAGGTGCCCATCCTGGCGGATCTGGAAGCCACCCTGGCCTCTGCCACCCAGGAAAAGATTCAGGGGGTAGTGGTAGATTTCACCCATCCCAGCTCGGTGTATCAGAATGTACGGGCGGCGATCGCCTACGGGGTGCGTCCCGTCGTAGGCACCACCGGGCTGACGGCAGACCAGATTAAAGAGCTGGCGGATTTTGCCGATAAGGCCAGCACGGGCTGCATCATCGCCCCCAACTTTTCCATCGGGGTGATTCTCATGCAGCAGGCGGCGGCGCGGGCGGCCCAGTATTTTGACCATGTGGAAATTATTGAGCTGCACCACAACCAGAAAGCCGACGCCCCCAGCGGCACCGCCATCAAAACCGCCGAGATGCTGGCGGCGGCGGGCAAGGCCTTCAACCCCCCCCAGGTAGAGGAGACGGAAACTCTGGACGGGGCACGGGGTGGTCTGGCGGCGGAAAACATTCGCATCCACAGCGTACGCCTGCCGGGGCTGATTGCCCACCAGGAAATTTTGTTCGGCTCCCCTGGCCAGCTCTACACCCTGCGCCACGATACGACGGATCGGGCCAGCTTTATGCCGGGGGTGCTGCTGGCGATTCGCAAGGTCACCGAGCTGAAGTCCCTGGTGTACGGGCTGGAGAACGTGCTTTGAGTGCGGTACGATCGAGGGCGTCTGGTCAGATGCGAATGACCTTTTGACGCAAATCTAGCAGCCAGGGCCATGCTCACTTCCAACGACTTTAGCGGGCTGGTGAATGGGCGCTTTATGCGGAACCTCTTTCCCATTCCCGCACAAAACCAAATTCAGATAGGCGACCTCGCGCCCCCCTTCCAGCTTTATGACGTGCTGAACCGGCAGCAGCGGCGGCTGGCCGACTGGGTTGGGATGGTTCCCGGCGATGACCTAAATACGGTGGGGCGATCGCCCGTGCTCCTGGCCTTCACCCGCATCTTCACCGAAAAGCAATACTGTCCCCTGTGTTTTCCCCACATTGGGGCGCTGAACGAGGCGTATGAGCAGTTTCGACAGCGGGGGGTGGAGGTATGGATGATTACCAGTACCGATCCGGAGCAAAGTGCCGTGGTGGTGCAAGACCTGGGGCTGAAGATGCCCCTGCTCAGCGATCCGGCCTGCCGTACCTTTCGCGCCTATCAAACAGGACAGGCTCTGGGTGCGCCCCTGCCCGCCCAGTTTCTGGTAGACGCTGGGGGACGGGTGCGCTATCGCCATCTGTTTTCCTTCCTCGAACCCAATGCCAGCATGGAGATGCTGCTGGAGGCGATCGCCCCAAATGGCTGAAAATTCCCATTTCGCGATCGCCGATCAGCTCATTGCCGACCTGATCCAGGAACAGCAGTTTGTAGATCTGATTATTCGGGGATGCATCGAGCTGCGGTGGGCGCTGGGGGAAGAGGAACGGGAGATCGCCACGGCAATGGTCTATAACGCCTTTGAAACCTATGCGCTTCAGCGGGGCATGTCCCTGCCCGCCGCCGAGCGGTTTTGTGAGGCCCACCTGGATGAGTTAATCCAATCGGTTCTCGCCATTCTGTAGGCCAGGGCTATTGGGGTAGACCGTTCCTCCACGGCAGAGATTCCAGAAAAACCGTACCTGGACAGGAAATTGACACAGCCTCATCTTTCGTAAAAGAACGATAAACTTTGAGGCGGGCAATTGACGCTAGTCGCTGTAGATGTAAAGTTCGATACATACAAGTTTTGCGTGCGTCTGAAACAGTTTCAAACGCGATCGCCTAAGGCTCAGTTTTGGTGGAGGGTTCAAGTTCCTCAGCAGAGCTGCCATCGCCGCTAAAAGAACTTGGTCACGAACCGCTCAGACTGCCACCTACCTGCACGCTTATTTCTGGGATCGCCCAGTCAGGGACAAACATCACTCCAAGGGAACGTCTACCCCATCGCTGCGTCTTGGTGGTGCTCACACCGCTGACCTCTCTAGCGCAGCAGGCCATCCTATTGGGCCAGCATACTGGTCGGTCGGGGATAAGCCGCCGCACCAGTTCCACTTTTTTGTATCCTGCACGCCTGTGTTGCACATGCCCGTGTCCTGCACGCTTGTGGCTGCACCTGTGTGGTACCCATGCGATTGACCCAGCCAGGTTTTGGAGAATCATTTCTCCCCCGAACCCGGCTGATGGAGGTCGTTTGGGTGAATGGGATGCCCGCACCAGTCCCCACTCCACTACTTGAATCCATTTAAATTTCAACCTATGACATCTCTCTTGGTTAGAAGGGATGCCGAATTTGGCATTCCTGTTCAAGCTCGTCTGTCCCCCTCAGATGCCCACCTCGCCCAGCAAGCCAAAGACATTCTCAGCCAGAACTGGTTGGGGAATGCCACCAAGCCCGCCCCCAACCTCTATCCCTATCAGTGGAGCTGGGATTCGGGATTCATCGCCATGGGATATGCCCACTACGACCAAGAGCGGGCCATGCAGGAACTGCGATCGCTCTTTGATGGCCAGTGGCGCAATGGTCTCCTGCCCCACATCGTCTTTCACAACTGGGACAGCGGCGACAAGGTCTACTTCCCTGGCCCCGAATACTGGCAAACGGAGCGATCGCCCTATGCTCCCAGCCACATTGCCACCTCGGGCATCATCCAGCCCCCCGTCCACGCCACGGCGGCGCTGCACATCTACCGCCACGCCCCCGATCGCCAGCAAGCCTATGAATTTCTGGTGGAACTCTTTCCTAAACTGGTGTCCTGGCATCACTACCTCTACCGGGAGCGCAATCCCCGTGAGGATGGGCTGATTTACATCCGCCACCCCTGGGAGTCGGGGCAGGATAACTCGCCCCTGTGGGATGGCATTATGCAGCGGATTGTGCTCACCCCTGACATGGTTCCCCAATACAAGCGGGTGGATACGCGGGAAATTAACCAGAACCACCGCCCCACCAACCACGACTACGACCGCTATGTCTACCTGCTGGTGCAGGCGCGGGAGTGTGGCTATCAGGAATCCCAGGTATTGCAGGAATGTCCCTTCCTGGTGCAGGATGTCTTCTTCAACTCCCTGCTGGTGAAGGCTAATCGGGATCTGGCGACAATCGCCCGCCTGCTGCAGTTCGACCCGACGCCCTTTGAGAAATGGGCACAGCAAACGGCCATCGGCATGAATGCCAAGCTTTGGAATCCCCGCCGGGGCGTTTACCAGAGCTACGACCTCGTCGAAGAGGCACTGATTCCGGCCTGCGTGGCCAGCAACTTTACGCCCCTGTATGCGGGCATTCCTGGCCTGCTGCAGGCCGAGTGGATGGTAAACCACCTGACGTCTCCCGCCTTCCAGAGCACCGACGAGCCTGGGTGGAGCGTCCCCAGCACCAGCCGCCTGGAGGCAGGCTTTTGCCCGACCAAGTACTGGCGGGGGCCAGTCTGGCTCAACCTCAACTGGGTGCTGTATCAGGGGCTGCGCACCTATGGGGCCGAAGATGCCGCCCGCAAGCTGCGCCGCATGAGCCTGCGGCTGGTGAAGCGGTCGGGTTTCTGGGAGTATTTCAACCCTGATACAGGTGAAGGGCTGGGAACCAACAACTTTTCGTGGACAGCCTCCCTCGTGCTGGACTTGATTTTCGGCGAACATTAATTTCCCCCCTATCCTGACGGAGCAGGCCAGAGATCGATCATTCCGGAGATTGACCTGAATGAGTCTGAACTCGTCCCGTCTGGGCAGGAACCGATTTCCCTAGGGAAGATATTGCGCGATCGCTACGGAGGAGAGGCGATCGCGTTTTTTTTAGGCTTTTTCCGCTTATAGCCCTACGGGCTAAGGTTTAAGTGTGGAACTCCCGCGACGCCGGGGTTCCACACTCTAGAGCGTCCTAATACGAAAGCGTAGCGCTATACAGGTCTAGGATGGGAGCTTGATAGCCTCGTCTCTTTAGAGCGAGGTGGAAAAGCGACGCGGGAACTTTAGTTCCCGTCATCTCTGATATAATCGTACTATGCCGGTTTTCAAGATTCCGGTTGACCACAAGGCT
>JAYKGU010000242.1:0-7817 GCA_035285585.1 Synechococcales cyanobacterium | reverse complement strand
ACTGAACCAGAGGAGCCTAGCGCAGACTTTCCGGAACTGGTCGATGTTGAGTTCATGGATGCTCAGCTAGTCGATGAGGCAGACTTCCCGCCACCGCTTCAAACGGCAAGATTTGATATTGTTACTTTTGAGCTGGAGCAGCTCGAACGCTTTGAGTTTACCCTTGCTCGTTTAGTAAAACGAGGAATAGCAGAGTGGATAATTGAACGGCAAAAGAATCAGCAAGCATATCGCTTCAGAGAAACTCTCCCCAAGGGAATTGTCCTAGAAATGGTGTTGATTCCGGAGGGTAGTTTCCTTATGGGGTCTCCTGAAGATGAACCTGAGCGCAATGCGGATCGGGAAAGCCCGCAGCATGAGGTAACGCTCGAACCATTCTTCATGGGGCGGTATCCGGTAACCCAGGCTCAGTGGAAAGCCGTCGCTAAGCTACCGCAGGTATGGCAGCCACTTAACTCAAATCCTTCACATTTCAAAAGTGCCGATCGCCCTGTGGAGAGAGTGTGTTGGCACGATGCCGTAGAGTTTTGTGCCCGTCTCTCCGACTATACGGGACGCGAGTATCGTCTGCCGACAGAGGCCGAGTGGGAATATGCCTGTCGTGCAGGAACAATGACGCCATTTCACTTCGGAGATACCATTTCTTCAGATTTGGCTAATTATCGAGGGATTAACACCTATGCTGATGGTCCTGATGGAGAATACAAGGAAAAAACGACCTTGGTAACTCAATTTGATGGGGCTAATACCTTTGGCTTAAGTGATATGCACGGTAACGTTTGGGAATGGTGTCAGGATCATTGGCATGAGAATTATAATGGTGCTCCAACAAGTGGTATCGCCTGGATCGAAGGCGGAGATTCATCTAAACGAATAGTACGCGGCGGATGCTGGCATTACCCTCCAACGCTCTGTCGCTCCGCGTGCCGCAGCAGCCTCGACGTTGACGGCCGTAGCCTTTTCTTCGGTTTTCGGGTTTGTTGCTCAGCCCCTAGAACTAGCTAGCCCTCTACCCTTTCACTAATTTGATTTTTAGCTAGAAGTCATGCAAGCCCAGCTCCCATTGCTTAAAATTACTCGCCATCGCGGTCAAAACCAGTACTACGAAGAGCCTCTGGGAGAGGGGCTGCCGCTGCGGATGATGCTGATTCCGGCTGGCCGGTTCACGATGGGGTCGCCTAAAGATGAGCCAGAGCGAACCGAGGCCGAGGGGCCGCAGCATGAGGTAGCAATTTCCCAGTTCTTTATGGGTCAGTATCCGGTGACCCAGAGCCAGTGGCGCTTCGTTGCAGCGCTGCCCCAGGTCAATCGGGAGCTGGACCCAGACCCTTCTCACTTTAAGGGCGATAACCGCCCGGTTGAGCGAGTGTCTTGGCATGAGGCTGTGGAGTTTTGCGCTAGGCTCACCATCCACACCGATCGCCTCTATCGCCTGCCAACCGAGGCCGAGTGGGAATACGCCTGCCGTGCCGAAACCACAACACCCTTCCATTTCGGCGTCACAATCTCTACAGACTACGCCAACTATAACGGTAGCAATGAGCAACATGGAGCTTACGGCCCAGGCAGCCGGGGGATCCGTCGTGGGGAAACAACACCAGTAGACGAGTTCAAAGTAGCCAACAAGTATGGCCTCCACGATATGCACGGCAACGTCTATGAATGGTGTCAGGACTATTGGCACGAGAATTACGTAGGTGCCCCTACAGATGGCAGCGCCTGGACTGAAGGAGGGGATTCATCTAGACGAATAATACGCGGCGGCTCCTGGCTCAACGATCCGTGGTACTGTCGCTCCGCGTACCGCGCCAGGAACGCTGCCGGCGACCGTAACGACGACATTGGTTTTCGGGTGTGCTGTTCGGCCCCCAGGACTGGCTAGCCCTTTACCCTCTTTCCCCTTTTGCTCTCTTCGCAAAAAACAAATATTAAGAAAGTATTAAAAGGTGTTAGCGTAAGGCGCGACACTTTCCTAAGAATAGAAGTCAGGAGTCAGGGGTCAGGGGTCAGGAGTCAGGAGTCAGGAGTCAGGAGTCAGGAGTCAGGAGCCAGAAGTCAGCTCTCTCCAGAATTCAGGAATCAGAATTCTGGCTCCTTTCCAATCAGATTTCCCAGCTTAAGTTGATACCCACATTAAATTTATTCCGGCTCCTCTTCAGGTTTCCGCCTGAGCTTGATCTTCCGCCTCTCACGGGAAGCATCATCGCGCACGAAGGCATAAGCATCAAAAATTTTTCGCCGCAGTCGATAGGTGTCGCCATGCATCAGATGGGCCTCCCAGCTCTGGATGCGCGGCTCTTAATCGGGTGCATCTTCAGCTATCTTGGTAGGGCAACCGAAGACCTAGCTGGCTCACCCAGTTTCCAGAACCCTATGCCGCTCACCGTCCGCCGCACCCCACGCACCCGTAAAGGTTACATTGAGCCTCTGGATCTCGCTGATGCCATTCCCCTGTGGATGATGCAGATTCCTGGGGGCGTATTTACAATGGGTTCCCCAGACAATGAGCCGGGACGTGACGATGACGAAGGCCCGCAGCGTGAGGTAGCAGTGCCTGACTTCTTTATGGGGCGCTATCCAGTGACCCAGGCCCAGTGGCGAGCCGTGGCGGCACTGCCGGCAGAGGGGCGATCGCTCGACCCAGACCCCTCACGCTTCAAAGGAGAGAACCGCCCTGTTGAGAAAGTTTCCTGGGAAGACGCAGTGGAATTTTGCGCTCGGCTAAGCCGACTCGCAGAGTCTCGCCTCGCCAAGCACACCAAGCGCCCCTACCGCCTGCCTGGCGAAGCGGAGTGGGAATACGCCTGTCGGGCCGGGACACAGACCCCGTTTTACTTTGGCAAAACGCTGACAACCGACGTGGCCAATTACTGTGGCCAGTACACTTATGACGGTGGCCCTAATGGGAAATATCGGGGAGAAACGACCCCCGTGGATCACTTCGGCATTGCCAATGCCTTTGGTTTGAGTGATATGCACGGCAACGTCTACGAGTGGTGCCAAGACTATTGGCACGAGAATTACGAAGGTGCCCCTACAGATGGAAGCGCCTGGATTGAAGGAGGGGATTCATCTATACGAATAGTACGCGGCGGCTCCTGGCTCTACGATCCGAGGAGCTGTCGCTCCTCGAACCGCTTCAGGTACGATGCCGACTACCGTAACTACGTCACTGGTTTTCGGGTGTGCTGTTCGGCCCCCAGGACCGGTTAGCCCTCTACTCTCTTGCCCTTTTACCCTCTGCCGCTACTTCAACCTTAGTAGTACACTTGTACCACTATATTTAGTACGAATAAGCGAGTAAATTATTGCTTGCGCTTATGGAAGGATGAACATGTGGCATTCTTTTGCAAAGCATACCATAACAAAGCTTTGTTAAAGTCAGAAACATTCACTTTCTCGATAAATCAGCTCACAAACCTCGAATAGTCGGCGCAGGGCAACCAGGGTTAACTCACCCGCATTCTTCGCAACCGCCACAAAAATCGTTCCGTCTTCACTGACGATAAATTCCAGCTCATCGCAGCAGATTACGAAGGGGAACCACTCCCCCTCAAGCGAGTACTCCTCGCTGTCCTGAGGCAGTTCTAGGTCGAATTCATCCACCAGGGGGCGGGCCATCAAGCCAGATGCCAGAATCCAGTGCCCCATCTCGAATATCTCATAGGGAATGGCATCGTCATCACGGGGGCGGCTCAGGTTAGGAACTCGGCTATCAGGGTGAGTTGAATCAGCATCGGCGCGAGCGATCTGTAGCAGAGCACTATTCAACTTAAGGGGTGCGATCGCCCATCACGATCTATGTTTCATATTGAACCAAGTATAGAGCTAGGTTTTTGGTGAAGCGAACCTACCAAAACTGCTCTTTCCCCTCATTTGCTTATCAATTGACACGGAATTGACAGACGAGCATCAGCTCTTCAAGTTATTGGAATACACGTTTTTTGGCGATCGCGCTGACACTTGACGCAGATCCTACTCGATTTATTTTCGGGAAAATCCTTAGAGTTGGCTTCAAGTCTTTTTCCCAGGGTTAAAACAGTTGACAGTGTTTCATATGCAACTCAGTGTTGATTTGATTTCAAAACCTTTGCTGAAGTTCTTCAAGTTAAAAAGCTGGTTTCTTCCCCTCATAGCCCTGTCAATTCTCTGTTGCCTGAGGCGATACTCAGTGGGTAGGTCGAAGGCGATATCCTCGATAGAGCGAGCGACTGCTTCCTCTGGATGAGTTGGGGCGATCGCCGCCGTCGCCTCCCTAGTCGCACCGCAGGGAAACCTTCTGGTCATCACGCATCTGCGAGATCAGCATGAGGTGGAGCCAGACGGTCCGCCCTGGCCCTTATCGGAGCAGGAGCTGGCAGAGTTCGAGACGCTGGGATTGGTGGAGGGCGATCGCCAACTTTACCAGGAGACTAGATCACCTGTTCAGCAGATTCGGATAACGTATCGTCGAGGCGACGATTGACCATCGCAGGCGATCGCTCCCCTTCCCAAGTGGCTTCAGACGCAACCCTTGGCTGCCGATTCCTGGGATTTCCCAGGGTTAAGGGGTGTCTGCTCGCGCTCGCCTCTTGGCGCGGATGTCCTTGAAGACTTTCATGTAGGCGTCTTCTCCCCACCAGGCTCGATAAATTTTTAGATGAACCTGGAGACTATGCCCCATCGATACCGCTAAGAAATCGGGCGGATAGCCCTCTTCAAATCCCCGACGGGCATAGCAATGCCGTAGGGCATAGGGAATAAAGCCGAGGTTCTTTTGTCGAAACTTCTGCGATATTGCCATGCCCAACCGATTGTTATTGCGCCCCTCTACTTTGATTGCCGGAAGCTGGAAATCTTGGATATCAAAGCACCAGGAATAGTTTTCGATAGGGTAAGCGATGCGTGACCCCGTTTTACTATTGTCTGTCACCTCAAGTAGCGGTGGGTCTTCATGCAGCCGATCGGTTCTCAGGCGAAACACTTCATGGGAGCGAAGTCCGTAAATCGCCATCGCCTTGTAGAGCCACTGCCAGTCGGGGGGCAATAACTCAAGAGCATCGGCGATCGCCGCATCTGTCGGCAGGTCACGGGGCTGTACTGATTTGCTGGACGAGTAACCCCGGCTCAGGGTTTTCAGCACCTCTACCCCCGGCAGACCGGCAAATTCGGCGAGACGCCTGAAGGCAAAGACGTAGCCCTGCCGACTGCGGGTACTGGGGCTAGACTTCTTCTCAATCACCTGCCTCAGCAGCTCAATGGTCAGGGGCTGATCTTCAGGGAGATGATTAAATTTCAGCTCGTAGTCCTTGTGCCATGAATTGAGCTTCTTTGGAGTTTGCTGGACCTTGCTCCAGTGGTCTGCCTCAAACTTTTCCAGCCACTCGCCAACCGTTTCGGCAGGGCGATCGCTGTCTTTCAGGTAAGGAGTCCAGTCGAACTTTTCCCAAACGAGCTGGGCGTCAACTTCCTTTGCCTTGGCGATCGCTAATTTCAGACCGGCTGGATTTGCGGTCACGTTGAGCGCAATTTCCGCCCGTTTCTGAGCAGTCTCTCCTGGTTTTTTAGGAAAATGACTGCTCCTCAGGTAAAATTTGCCCCTCTTAATACGGAGCTTCACTCGTTCAAAGAAGCGGTTTGCTTCCCTGAGCTTGTCTTCCAAAATACATCCCATATGCAATTCTGCTCAAAAGCAGCCCCAAATCTACGCTTAAGGAAAACGTAAGATCGAGTATGAGCGGATACGGCGGATGTTATTGGCACACCCGGATCAGCTCAGGCACAAAACTTAATGGGGCTAGAGAATGGGGCCAAAAAGGCTGGGGAAAAGTCGATTTATTCAGCCCAAAAGAAAAATATAACCACCCATAACCAGTCCAAAAAAGTTGAGGGTAGCTGCGCCCTGGGAATCGCTGAAATCATTGAACGGAGAGGGAGGGATTCGAACCCTCGGATAGGCCTTACGTACCTATCAACAGATTAGCAATCTGCCGCTTTCGACCACTCAGCCACCTCTCCAGGTGGGGCCAAAAATGAACCTGAGAATAGATCATAACAGCAAAATTCCTAAAAGTGTCAACAGATCACGGAAAATATTAAAGAACGGCCTACGGCGGAGTAGCTCTCTAATCTCAGATGCGAATTCTACTGGTGGATGACGAAGTTGAGCTGACGGATCCCCTGAGCCGCGTGCTCAGGCGGGAGGGTTATCAGGTGGACGTTGCTGATGACGGCAATGGGGGGTGCGACCTGGCTCAGCGCCATTGCTATGATTTGCTCATTCTGGACTGGATGCTGCCCAATCTGAGTGGTTTAGAGATTTGTCAGGCGGTGCGATCGCGAGGGATGACAACCCCAGTTTTGTTCTTAACGGCCAAAGATACAGTGGACGATCGGGTGGCTGGGCTGGATGCCGGGGGGGATGACTATCTCGTTAAGCCGTTTGAGCTAAAGGAACTGCTGGCACGGGTGCGGGCACTGCTACGGCGTCCAGTAACGCTGACGACGCCTGATAGGGTCGATCTGGCATCTACCCCACTGCAAAGTGAAGAGCTGACGTTGGATGTGGCGAATCAGCGGGCATTTCGGGGCGATCGCACCATTGAACTATCCGAGAAAGAAAGCCAGCTCCTGGAGTATCTAATGCTCCATCCCCAGCAGCTTCTCACCCATGACGACATCCACCAGCACCTGTGGCCCAGCGGTAATCGACCCAGCAGCAACGCCCTCGCCGCCCAGATTCGTCTCCTCCGCCGCAAGGTTGAGGCTCCGGGGGAACTCCCACTCATCCATACGGTGTATGGCAAGGGCTATCGATTTGGACGACAGAGCTGACACTGGCCTCCCGCCCAGTGCTCCGGGCTGGGCAGAATGGTATGATGCCTACCTGACGCTCAGAATTACCAGCCCACGGTGCGTTACGCTTCGCTTTAGCGATAGCCATGCCCTTGGGCTATACGGCACCCTACAGGCGGTATGGTCTTTCCTGGAAATCGCCTAACTCAAGACTCTCTCGTTCTTTATTCTTCAGGCAACCCTCCCTAACCTTCACGAATCCAAAGGAAAACCGCCCCATGCATAAAATCCCCGTTACCGTTGTCACCGGCTTTCTTGGCTCCGGCAAAACCACCCTGGTACGTCATCTGCTGCAAAATAATCGGGGTCGGCGCATTGCTGTACTGGTCAACGAGTTTGGCGAAGTTGGCATTGATGGTGATTTGCTGCGCTCCTGCCAGGTCTGTGACGAAGAGGGAAATTTAATCGGCAGTTTAGAAACAAGTATTCTGGAGCTGGCCAACGGCTGCCTTTGCTGCACCGTCCAGGAGGAATTTTTGCCCACCATGCAGGAATTGCTGAAGCGGCGGGATGAGATCGACTGCATTGTGATTGAAACCTCCGGTTTGGCGCTGCCCAAGCCCCTGGTGCAAGCATTTCGCTGGCCCGAAATCCGCACGGGGGCGACGGTGGACGGAGTGGTGACGGTGGTGGACGGGGATGCCCTGGCGCGGGGGCAGGTGGTTGGCGATCTGGAGGCTCTGGAAGCCCAGCGGCAGGCGGATGAGAGTTTGGAACATGAAACCCCCATTGAGGAGCTGTTTGAAGACCAGCTTGCCTGTGCTGACCTGGTGCTGCTGACGAAGACGGATTTGATGGCGGGAGAGGTGCGCGATCGCGTCCAGAACTGGCTCCAGCAACAGGCTCCAGCGGGGGTGAAAATTGTTCCCTGCCACCGTGGAGAGATCAGTCCGGACATCCTACTGGGCTTTAACGCTGCTGTGGAGGACCATCTCGACAGTCGCCCCAGCCACCACGATACGGAGGAAGCCCATGAGCACGAT
>JAYKGU010000241.1:0-20530 GCA_035285585.1 Synechococcales cyanobacterium | reverse complement strand
GCGCTATGGAGTCCCAGTTACTCAGCTAGTTCCGTTGGCGGTGCGCCGCTGGCGGTGCTGATAGAGTACGTCCGCAACCAAAGCCGCCCTGGAAGGGCGGGGCTTGAATCCCAATGATTTTGGTCAGCTTGTAGATGAGCCATCGGCGCGATTAGCATAAGTGGGTTGGGAAGAGGCTGGCAGCATGGTGGGGTGGTTGGAAATTGGTAGGATTGTTGCGCCCCAGGGGTTACGGGGTGAGATGCGGATTTATCCCAGCTCAGACTTTCCAGAGCGCTTTCTGGAGGCGGGGCTACGCTGGCTGCAGTGTCCAGGGGAAACAGATCCACAACCCATGCAACTGACATCGGGCCGTTTTGTGGAGGGGAAGGGGCTGTATGTCATCACCCTGGAGGGAATTAGCAGCCGTGAGCAGGTAGAGGCACTGCGGGGATGCTGGCTGCTGGTGCCGGAGAGCGATCGCCCCCCTTTAGAAGAGGGCGAGTATCACGTCGCGGATCTGATTGGGCTGGCGGTATACGACCAGGCCAGCAACGCCCTGGTGGGCACCGTGCGGGACGTGCTTTCGGCGGGCAACGATCTGCTGGAGGTGGAGCTGGCGATCGCTCCCCCTGACCAAAACCCGGAGGCGGAACCATCCACTTCCCAAAAGCAGATCAAGCGAACTAAAGGAAACCGTAAACCGCCAACGGTGCTGATCCCCTTTGTAGAAGAAATTGTGCCCGTGGTGGATTTGCAGCAGCGGCGGATTGCGATCGCCCCGCCCCCTGGTTTGATTGAGCTGGATCAGTTCCAATAGCAGCCCTACCATAAAATTGCTTGGCACGGTAAATTTGGCGTCAGTAAACAGGTAAAACGGCGGGATAGGCAATGGAACCAGTCAAAATTGGCATTATTGGCGGCAGTGGCCTTTATCAAATGGAGGCACTGACGGATGTAACCGAAGTGCAGGTGAGCACGCCCTTTGGCGATCCCTCCGATGCGCTGGTCGTGGGCACCCTGGAGGGAACGCGGGTGGCTTTTCTGGCCCGCCACGGACGGGGGCATCGCCTGATGCCTTCGGAACTGCCGTTTCGGGCCAACATCTACGCCATGAAGTCCATTGGCGTTGAGTATCTAATTTCCGCCTCGGCGGTGGGATCGCTCAAAGAAGAGATGAAACCGCTGGACATGGTGCTGCCGGATCAGTTTATCGATCGCACCAAGAACCGGATTTCCACCTTTTTTGGCGAGGGGATTGTGGCCCACGTTGCCTTTGGGGAGCCGATTTGCACCAAATTAGCGGGAGTGCTGGGGGAGGCGATCGCCAGCCTCAACTTTCCGGACATTACCCTACACCAGGGCGGCACCTACGTGTGCATGGAAGGCCCTGCCTTTTCCACCAAAGCCGAGTCCCACCTCTACCGCTCCTGGGGGGCCTCGGTGATTGGCATGACCAACCTGCCCGAAGCGAAGCTGGCCCGCGAAGCCGAAATTGCTTATGCCACCCTGGCAATGGTGACCGACTACGACTGCTGGCACCCCGACCACGACAGCGTCACGGTGGAAATGGTGATTGGCAACCTGATGAAAAATGCCGCCCACGCCCAGGCCGTGATTCGGGAAGCGGTGCGGCGTCTCGGTCAGAATCCGCCCCCGTCTGACGCCCACAGTGCTTTGAAATATGCCATCCTCACCCCCCTTGACCGGGCACCAGCGGCAACCAAGGAAAAACTGGGGCTGCTGCTCCAGAAGTATCTGTAGCCGTTCTGCTGGAGCGGGAAGGTGAGATTCACCCGGCATCCATTGAATAAGTAGGTCAGCACGGTTAAATTCATGTTAGAGAACCGGGGGAGCGCCCCGGTTCTCTAACCTTCGTTTTTCAATGCAGTTCTACTTACGTATCAAGAAACCATGAATATTCTTGCAGACAAATTTGGCCTGCCGTCTGTATCATGGGCATCAGACTTATCGGTCTAGTTGTCTTCATCCGCAGCGATATCGAAGCTCAATGGTGGGCGATCGCCCCTCCCGTTTTCCATTTAAAATTCTCCGTATTTAACCCAGAGGTAAGCCTGTGAGTCCAGAAACACTCATTTCCCCATCCGCCGCCACGACCTCCATGTCGCCTACCGAGTTTGATCAGTCGGTGATGAACACCTACGGACGCTTTCCCCTCGTGCTGGAGCGGGGGCGAGGATGCCGGGTCTGGGATGCGGACGGGCGGGAATATCTGGACTTTGTAGCAGGCATCGCCACCTGTACCCTGGGTCATGCCCATCCGGCCATGGTGGAAGCCGTCACCCAGCAAATTCAAAAGCTGCACCACGTTTCCAATCTGTACTACATCCCAGAGCAGGGCGCGCTGGCCCAGTGGCTGGTGCAGCATTCCTGCGCCGATCGCGCCTTCTTCTGCAATTCTGGGGCCGAGGCCAACGAGGGAGCCATTAAGCTGGCTCGGAAGTACGCCCATACGGTGCGCGGCATCGATCATCCTGTAATTCTCACGGCCAACGCCAGCTTCCACGGACGTACCCTGGCGACCATCACCGCGACGGGACAGCCCAAGTACCAGAAGAACTTCAACCCGCTGGTGCCGGGATTCCACTACGTGCCCTACAACGATATTGGCGCACTGGAGGCGGCGATCGCCCACCTTGATCAGGACAAGCCCCAGGTGGCCGCCGTTTTGCTGGAAGCGCTCCAGGGCGAGGGGGGGGTCCGACCGGGCGATCGCGCCTATTTCCAGCGAATTCGCGAAATTTGTACCGAGAAGAACATCCTCCTGCTTTTGGACGAAGTACAGGTGGGCATGGGGCGCACTGGCCACCTCTGGGGCTACGAAAATTTGGGCATCGAGCCAGATGTCTTTACCTCCGCTAAGGGGCTGGGGGGCGGCATTCCCATCGGCGCGATGCTGTGTAAGTCGTTCTGCGATGTGTTTCAGCCGGGGGATCACGCCAGCACCTTTGGCGGCAATCCCTTTGCCTGCGGCGTTGCCCTGACGGTTTGCCGGACAATTGAGCAGCAGGATATCCTCAGCAATGTGCAGCAGCGGGGTGAGCAACTGCGGGCCGGATTAGGGGCGATCGCCCAAACTTACCCCCATTGGGTTCAAGAAGTGCGGGGCTGGGGGCTGATCAATGGCCTGGTGCTCAAGGAGGATGCCGAAGTCGTCTCCGCCAGCATTGTCAAAGCGGCAATGGCAGAGGGGCTGCTGCTGGTTCCGGCGGGGCCAAAGGTGGTGCGGTTTGTGCCGCCGCTGATCGTCAGTGCCGACGAAGTGAGTCAGGCGATCGCCGCCCTGGAGCGAGCCATGGCAGCGGTTTGACCCATCAGCGCTCTAATTCATTGAAGCTCACCAGGCGCTGATGCAGATTGGGCTTGACTCCAAACCGTTCGCCCAGGTAGGTGTGACCGCGATATTGCAGCGCAATCACCGCATCAGGGGTCGGGGCGGGCGCTTGGTGAATTTTGGTAGGACGTCCCCGGTAAGTGCCGCAGGGGTGCGAGGGATGGGTGGCGATCGCTGAGACGAAAGGCTGATATTTCACGCCACGGTATTGGAGTTCCATAGGGCACCTCGGGGAAACAGGGGGTGTGGGTTCTATGAATACATCCAATCGGTTTGCCACCGATTCCGCAGATCTACCGTGTGGAGACGGCATCTGGAAGAATTCTTATTGGTCATAATGCGTGGAATCCCCGTTTTCAAATAGAGGATTTACGCCAGCCAGTTTGCAGTCTATTCCCAGCGCCAGGTAGCGGCCAGCAGCCGCAGCATTTCCACCGTGGGACGAACGTCGTGGGTGCGCACCAGAGTGGCTCCCCGCAGGACTGCCGCCGCCGTCGCTCCCAGGGTGCCGTAGAGCCGCTGATCAACGGGGGCGGGCTGCTCCAGGCTGCCCAGCACTGCGCCGATGGTGCTTTTGCGGGAAATGCCCACCAGCACCGGGTAGCCCAGGGCCACAAACTGATCCACCTCAGTGATCAGACGCAGATTTTCCGCCATAGACTTGCCAAAGCCAAAGCCAGGATCGGTGACGATATGGGCCACTCCGGCAGATTTGGCCTGGGCGATCGCCGCCTTTAACGCCTGCACCACCGCCTGCACCACATCCTCGTAGTGCTGCTCGTGGGGCATGGCCCCAGGCCGACCGAGGGAGTGCATCACCACCAGGGGGGCACCCAGTTCGGCAACGACCTGGGCGGTTTCTGGGAAGAGGCGCAGACCGGTGATGTCATTGATCATATGGGCACCGGCCTCCAGGGCAGAGCGGGCCACGTCGGGTTTGTAGGTATCTACCGAAATCAGGGCTTCAGGGAACTGGTGGGCGATCGCCGCCACCACCGGCAGTACTCGCCGCTTCTCTTCGTCTGCCGCCACCGGATCGGCTCCCTCGCCATAAACCGAGCCTTTGGGCCGGGAGGACTCGCCCCCCACATCAATAATGGCCGATCCTTCCCCCAGCAACTGCTCGGCCCGTGCTAGGGCTGCATCCACTGAAAGAAATTGTCCGCCATCGGAGAAAGAGTCAGGCGTGACATTCAGCACCCCCATGACCTGGGCACCGTTGCTGATCCCCGGTCGGCAGTCGAGGGTGCGACCCCGGCAATTGAGCTGGAAGCGATCGCGCGGGAGCTGCCCCCCTTCAACATTAGACATAATTCAAAGAGTGAAGAGCAGTCGAAATTCATCAATCGTCAAAAGAATGTAACTGGCGGATCGAGATTATGTCCACATCTTAATAGAAAAATAAAGAGAATATGAACTTAATAATTTGTTTGGGATCGCTGAAATCGCTTCCAGGATCAGGTTCCCCACTATTAATGAAGGCAGCGCTCCCGGAAAGTTAGCACGCAGAATAGAAACACCACTGATTTAAATACCTGCCACATTATGAAGAAAAACAACTCTGGTGTATCAGTTTGCCGACACTGTCAGCACTATGTGCTAGAGGGTCGTCGGGGTGGCCAGTGTCAACAGCTCGGCATTCACGTCCAAGGTTGTTGGAAGTCTTGTTCCTTTGCGATCCCACCGTTTGTCCCCACCTGGGAAACCTGCGGGGGGATCAAGCGCAGCATCGGTACCCTTTGGCAGCACCAGGCGCAAACAGCAATCGAGGGGATCAAGACAGAGCAGGCAATTGAGGCACTAGAGGCATGTATGCAGGCGGAAGCAGTTCAGCCAGCGGTACGGACGATCGAGGAAGAATCATTTTTGTCTGGTCACTAGTCCTCTAGCAATTCCCAAGGTGTTGCGTAAAAACCTGAAATAGAAACGCGAACTCATTGACAAGTTGGGGATCAACTATCAGTTAACCTGAATTGCTTGATTCAAAGCTTAAAAATTGGTTCGCGTTTTATTTTTTGAACCTAACAGTAATACCAAGCGTTATCGCTTGCCCAGCAGCTTATCGCGCAGGTGCTTGATGCGATCGCGATACTTCGCTGCCTCTTCAAACTCCAGTCTTTTCGCCGCCTCCTTCATTTCAGTCTCCAGCTTCACGATCAGGTCAGGGATGTCTTCCAGGGACATGTCGTCTGAATGTTCGTAGACCTTTTCTAAATCGTGGGCGTTCAGCCGCCGGGAGACTTCGAGAAACTGGAGAATCGAGTTTTTCTGCTTACGAATGATGGGCTGAGGCGTGATGCCGTGCTCCTCGTTATAGGCCATCTGGATCTGGCGGCGGCGTTCGGTTTCGTCGATCGCCTTCGCCATGCTGTCCGTGAGGTTATCCGCATAGAGAATGGCCTGCCCGCGCACGTGGCGCGCCGCCCGACCGATGGTCTGGATGAGCGATCGCTCGGCCCGCAAAAAGCCTTCCTTATCCGCATCCAGAATCGCCACCAGGGACACCTCGGGCAGGTCGAGACCTTCCCTCAACAGGTTCACCCCCACCAGCACATCGAATCCGCCTTCGCGCAGATCCTGCAGAATTTCAATGCGCTCAATGGAGTTAATCTCCGAGTGGAGGTAGCGCACCCGCACCGCATGTTCCTGAAAATATTCCGTCAGGTCTTCCGCCATACGTTTGGTTAGGGTGGTCACCAGCGTTCGCTCCTGGCGCTTCACCCGATCCTGGATCTCACCCAGCAGGTCGTCGATTTGCCCGGTCGTGGGCCGAACGAAAATTTCTGGATCGAGCACCCCGGTGGGTCGGATCACCTGTTCTACCACTCGCCCGGTGCTGAGTTTGTATGACTTTTTGGCGTCTTTGCCCTGCACCGTCGTCTCAAATTCGCCTTCGGACTGCTCTAGCTCCCAATTACCGGGAGTCGCCGAGACGAAGATGCACTGGTTGACCTTTTGCCAAAACTCTTCTGCCTTGAGGGGACGGTTATCGGCGGCGCTAGGGAGGCGAAAACCGTGCTCGATCAGGGTGAGCTTGCGGGAGCGATCGCCGTTATACATGCCCTGGATTTGGGGAATGGAAACGTGGGATTCATCGATCACCAGCAGCCAGTCTTTCGGGAAATAGTCGATCAGGCACTCAGGGGGCGAACCGGGGATGCGTCCGGCCAGATGGCGAGCGTAGTTTTCTACCCCGTTGCAGTAGCCCAGCTCCCGCAGCATTTCCAGGTCGTAGCGAGTGCGCTGCTCCAGCCGCTGCGCTTCCAGTAACTTATTCTCCCGCTCCAGCTCTTCGAGGCGATCGCGCAATTCTTCCTGAATATCGTTACAGGCCGTTTGCAGGCGTTCTTCTGGAGTAACAAAGTGACGAGCTGGGTAAACGTTAAGAGCGTCCATGCTCTGGATCGTTTCCCCGGTGATCGGGTCGACGTAGCGGATAGCGTCAATTTCATCCCCAAAAAATTCCACCCGGATAATCCGATCTTCGTAAGCTGGCCCAATTTCCAGCACATCGCCCTTCACCCGGAACTTACCCCGCCCCAGATCCAGATCGTTGCGGTCGTACTGGATGGAAGCCAGGTCACGCAACACCTGACGCTGATCCACTTCCAGGCCCACCTTCAGGGGAATGGACGCTTTCAGGTACTCCGAGGGAATCCCCAAACCGTAAATGCAGCTAATGGAGGCTACCACAATCACGTCCCGCCGTTCAAAGAGCGATCGCGTCGCCGAGTGGCGCAGCATGTCAATTTCATCGTTAATCGAAGCGGTTTTGGCGATGTAGGTATCGGTGACGGGAATGTAGGCTTCGGGTTGGTAGTAGTCGTAATAGCTGATAAAGTACTCGACCGCGTTGTCCGGGAAGAACTCCCGCAGCTCGTTACAGAGCTGGGCCGCCAGCGTTTTGTTGTGGGCCAGCAGCAGAGTTGGTTTGCCCACCTGTTCGATGACACGGGCGACAGTGTGGGTTTTGCCGGTGCCCGTTGCTCCAAGCAGGGTTTGGAAGCGGTGCCCGGCTTTAATGTACTCTGTCAGTTGCCGAATTGCCTTGGGCTGATCGCCCGTTGGCTCAAATGGCGCTTTGACCTGAAATCCAGCCATAGCCGTTGTAAAGATAAATCGGTGGGCGTTGGTGAATAGGTTAGTGGCAAGGAGTAGGTGGGGACATACGCACAAAGGCTAGTCTACCCTCATCTCATCTTGACTGATTTTTTCAAAGATGGTGGACACGTAGAACACCAGCCTATGCTTTTGCGTATTCGGTAAGTAGGTAGCCATAAATAAATGAGGCTATGGTGGGGCGCGCACCCCACTGGCTTTATTTGTGTCCGGGTACGTAACGCCTCGCGACAGAGGCTTTGATACTATTGTACCATGAGCTGTCCTCAAGGGAGGGCCGATACCTCAGTAAGTTAGGGCACAAGCAGGGCAAAATGAGACTTAGTAACGTTATTGGGCTGCAAATATGACGCCAGATGATATTTTGGCGATCGCTCGGGAAGGAAACCCGAAGGTGATTGCTGCCATCCTCAATCGATCAACCCGTGCCTACGGGTTTTCAGTGCGGGTCTCTCGTGACGATCGCCAGCTCCATGTACTCATTGAGGGCGCGCCAGCAATGAACCAGACCACCATGGTGTCATTTGTGCAGCTAAGTCTAAAGAAGCTCAAAATCGAAGGCATCGAGACCGTTAAAATCTATGGGCGGCAAACGGGGCATAAGTCTGTAGCATGGAGTCAAGAGATCGCCTTACGACCGAGTCCGCTATCCGTGCCGTCTAGTACCCCTCCCGCAAGCCCTGTGACTCCATCCCCCGAATCTACCTTCTCCCCATCCCCGGCCTTCGGTCTATCCTCCGCCGAAGTGAACCAGCCCGATTCTTCAGCCCCAGCACCAGACGCATCCCAGGTCGATTTTGATGCAGCATCCAGTACCACCCGGTCTGAAAGCCCAGAAATAGCCCATGCTCCGCAGGATTTCCAGGAAACGACGGAGCCTGCTAACGCGACCCCGTCCTCCAGGGAATCTAACGCTCTAGATGAAGCCGCACCTACTGAGGCATGGAGCGCCCCCCCGACGGTGGTTGAAGCAGTGCCTGAAGCGACCACTGATCATCCAATCAGTGCTGACCAACCCACCGAATCTGCCCCAGCACCAGCGGAACTGGAGAGCTTTTCCCCATCTGCACCAGAGCCAGCTTTGTCGGAGGCAGCCCCCAACCTTGTAACCTCTGATACGCTGGTTGCCCAAGATCAGGGCACCTTTGAGCACCCTGACTTTCCTGGAGCTACCGTAGATCAAGCTGCGGAACAGATTCAGGCGATCGCGCCCTCCGAGGATGCCCCCTTAGCAACCAGCGAGCCAGAACCCAAGTTCAACTTCCGCACCCTGGTCGAGCGCCCCGAAGCCGTGGTGCTGGTGCTCTTTTTGCTGGCCCTCTACATCTGGCAGTTTTATGAATCCCTGATGGCAGAAGTTGCCCCGGAGGGTTCCCTTTCGGGACGTGCCCTGGCGGCACGACTTCAGGTGAGCTACAGCACCATCAGCCGCCGCAGGGAGACGGCTGACTTTTCGGCCTGGACCCAAAGCCTCGACCCGGATGGCATTGCCTGGGTTTATGTGGATCGGGTCTTCGTTCCCAATCTCGGAGACCTGGATTAATCCTGGGCGTTTTCTTAGGAAAAAATTTACGCCGGTTATTGGCAGGGGCGATCGCCCCCACCAACCTTAGAGCGATCGCCCTAAGCCGCCGCCGCATCCCCCTGGAGCAGCGCGTTTAGCCGTGCCGTCAGGGCTTCCCGACTGGCCAGGCCGACGATCTGGTCAACCACCTGCCCATCTTTAAAGAACAGCAGGGTGGGGATGGCGTGAATGCCGTAGCGGGTGGCGATCGCCCCGTTGTCATCAATATTCAACTTGCCGACCTTGACCCGTCCGGCAAAATCATCGGCGATCGCCTCCACGATGGGGCCAATGACGCGACAGGGGCCACACCAGGGTGCCCAAACATCGACCAGAACGACCTGGTGAGCATTGAGCACTTCAGCGTCAAACGTCTCTTGATTGAGCGTAACCATAGATGGGTGGGCCATGATAGATACCTCCTGGCAAACAAAACTTGTATAGCGCTACGCTTTCGCGTTAGGACGTTCAAGAAGTGTGGAACCCCAGCTTTGCGGGGGTTCCACACTCAAACCTTAGCCCGTAGGGCTGTAAACGGAAAATAGTCCAAAGCAATGACAGGGAAGGGGCAGGGCAGACGAAAAACCCAGCGAATTGTGGCCCTAAACGGCCACAGCCTGACGCTTCAAGGCAGCGACAATCTCCGCCGGTTCCAGTCGCCGGGTGTAGTCTGCATCCACAAAAGCATGAACAATCGTGCCATCGGCAGCCACGACATAAGTTGCCGCTAGTGGCAGTTCGAACGTCGCATCGCCGTTATGGGCCGGAATATCGATGCCAAACCCCTCATAGATGGGGCGTAGCTCCTCCGGCAGGGTGAACACCAGGCCAAACTGGCGGGCTACTCGGTTACCCACATCGCTCAACACCTGGAAGTCCAGCTCGTTCTTCTCTGCTGTCGTCAGCGAGCTATCGGGCGTTTCAGGGGAAATGGCCACCAGGGACGCGCCCAGGGCCTGGATTTCTGGCAGAGCCTGCTGGAGTGCCCGCAGCTCCAAATTGCAGTACGGGCACCAGCCGCCCCGGTAGAAGGAAACCACCACGGAACCTTGGGCCAGCAGGTTGCGAATGGCGATCGCCTCCCCCGTGGCATTGGGCAGCGTGAAGTCGGGAAGGCGATCGCCCACGTTGAGGGCCTGCTCCACCAGGGCCGACTTCGCCAAATCCGCCGTCGCCTGCTGCATCACCTGACGGGTTTCGGCTGGTACCTGCTTTGAGAACTCCGCCCGCACAGCGGCAATCTGTTGACTTAAGCTCATGGAAATCTCCTATAGGGCTTGCCCTTGTTAACTGCGGTGGGAAACCGAACGGCGGCCAGGCCAGCGGCTTTCTCCACTGAAGTCATCCTATTATGGAACATTCATTCCAGAATGAATTTCCGATGAGAATTGATGAGAATTCCGATCTTGCGGACGTGCTGCCATTCCCATCGATTCCTCGACCAATTCCCTGGGGTCAATCGCAGTGCAGCACCGACAGGGTAACGTTGGCGATGTCCTGCAAAATTTGGCGATCGGGGGAAATTTTGGCCATGACGCAGATGCCGTTGACGCTGTTTGTGAGATAGCGGGCTAAAGCGCGCAGGTTGTGGCGATCGCCCAGTTCTCCCTGCTTTCTGGCCCGCACCAGCGCCCGGTAAAACGCCTCCTCCAGGGATGCCAGATGGGCAGCCACCCGGCCAGCGGCTTCATCGTCGTGCAGCGCCAGTTCCACCGTAGAGTTGACCATGAGGCAGCCGCAGCAGCCATCTTCGTGGGTGCGCATCTCCACGATTTCGACAAAAAATTGATGAATGGCGGCAATACCTTCGGGCGATCGCAGCAGCACCTTGAGCTGCTCGTTGGCATGTACGTCGCGGTAGCGATCCAGCACTGCCATAAAGAGGGAATGCTTGTCTCCAAAGGTATCGTAGAGGCTCCCCCGATTGATGCCCATACAGGTGACCAGGTCCTGCACCGACGTGGCTTCGTACCCTTTGTGGAGAAAAACCTCCATCGCCTTGTCCAGGACGGCGTCTCGATCAAATTCCTTACAGCGTGCCATGGCTGGCATCTCCAGCAGCAGAAATGAGATAGCAGCGCTTTGACAGATTCGCAGCTCATCCCTTGCCGTCGAATGCTCGCTAGCGATGCTTCAAGATCAATCTACCCTTTTTTGAACATGTAGTCAAAAACCCTGTGAAAAAATTCCGCAGGCTCCCGAAGAAGTTGCGGAATGAATGGAATGAAAAAACTGCAGGGCGATCGCCGACTCAGTTGTTGCGGTCAGAGTTGCGATCGGATCCGCCATCATTGTCGTCAAAATCCTGATCGGCGTTATCGGAATTTTGACCGCCGCTATTATAAGACCGTCTCTTGTTAAACCGGGAGGTAGAGCGCTTACGAAATTTGCGGGCGTACGCCTGGTTACGGAGTGCTTTTTCTTTCTTCAGGTTGCGGCGTTTAGCCATTCTTAACCTCGTTGAACGGATGGGCAGGTAATGTTAAAGACACAATCATCAATTATATCTGAACGGACGACCAAAATAATCAAAAAAATTTGTAAATTTAGAAGCTTCGGCTCCAGCCTACCCCGAACGCTGCGTAGCGCTTTATCAGGACTATTGGTCATAGCTGGGGGGCATTTGATAACCGCTAGCCGGAGTGCCAATCTAACACATTTTGATAGGGATTGACGACGCTTGCAGGTGTGACATTTCGGGCAGGCGATCGCCCATACCGTGCTTTCCCTCAGCGGTCTTAGAACTCTGGGACAAATTGACCCATCTATCGTGCGGTTCAGGCAGGGACAGGCTTAAGATAGTTGTAAACATTCAATTCAGTATTGGGTGGTACGGAGTCATCTGCTGCGGCTGCGCCCTGAGTCGGGTAAAGTTCATCCTGCTTTGGGCAAAGGTTGGGAACCGTTTCGGGGAATTCTGAAACTAAGACTGTAGAAACCTTTCTCACGTTTCAACACTGACGTCATGCCGCACCCTATTCTCTACGTCGCCATCACCAACCACGGGTTTGGCCATGCGACGCGCACCGCCTCCGTGGTCGCCGAAATCCAGCGGCAATGTCCGGATATTTTGGTCATCCTGGTGACCACTGCCCCCCGCTGGCTGCTGGAATCTTATCTGCCTGGGGAGTTTATCCACCGCCCCCGCAGTTTTGACGTGGGCGTCATCCAGTCAGACAGCGTCACCATGGACAAGGCCGCCACCCTGGAGAAGCTCCAGCACATCCAGGCGCAGGCGTCTCAAATCATTGCCGGTGAGGTGAGCTTTATCCAGCAAAATCGGGTGGGGCTGGTGCTGGCGGACATTCCGCCCCTGGCTACCCGCATTGCCCAGGCGGCGGGCATTCCCTGCTGGATGATGAGCAACTTTGGCTGGGATTTTATCTACCGCGACTGGGGCGGGCCGTTCCGGGAGGTGGCCGACTGGATCAGCAGTTGTTTTCAGGGGTGCGATCGCCTGTTTCGTCTGCCCTTCCACGAGCCGATGGCGGCGTTCCCGGTCATCGAAGATGTGGGGCTGACGGGTGGCTCTCCCAATTTCAGCGAAGCCGAGCTGCGTCAGCACTTCCAGATCACCGCACCGACCGAGCGGGTGGTGCTGATGACCTTTGGCGGTCTGGGGCTGAGCCAAATCCCCTACGAAGGGTTGGCGGCCTTCCCCGACTGGCAGTTCATCACCTTCGACCGCCAGGCTCCCCGCCTGCCTAATTTGGTTCAAATTACCGACAATCGCTATCGCCCAGTGGACTTTATGCCCTGGTGCAGTCGGCTCATCTCCAAACCCGGTTACGGCACCTTCTCGGAGGCCTGCCGCCTGGGGACACCTGTGATCTCCATCACCCGTGATGACTTTGCCGAAGCCCCCGTTCTCCTCGACGGCCTGCGTCGGGCCGCCCACCACCGCATCCTTCCGCCAGAGGAATTGCTGCAGGGTGATTGGGCCTTCCTGACGGAGCCGCTCCATCCCCCCGAACAACCGGGCGCGATCGCCACCGATGGCAACGACGCGATCGCCCGTGCCGTCATCGACTATTTCCACCGTTAGTCAGACGGCGCTGCCATCCCCCCTTTCCCCCTTCGTTCCTCCTCCTTCTACCCACCATGACGACTGCTGTCAACTCACCCACCTCCAAATCTAAAGAAAGTCTTAAATCCAAATCGGCCAGTAAATCCACAGCTCCACACCCCGAGACCTCCGATAAGGGGATCGATGCTCCGCCCCACTCGTCCGTGGAGGGAGAAGCCCGGCGATCGCCCCAGGCCCATACCGAAGCGGTGGCAGTGGAGCCGACCGTCGCAGCCCCTGCCGAACCCAAACGCCCCGCCATTGATACCATTGAGCTGGCTGCCAGGGATGTCCGTATGGTGCTGGAGGAACAGCGGGAGCAGAGTCAGATTCTCACGACCAAACTCAATATCCTGTTTGTGAGCAACGGGGCACTTCTGACCAGCCTCAGCATTTCCCGGCTGATGGTCATTCCCAGCCTGTTTAGCATCGCTGAAGTGGTGGGTTTCCTGGTGTGCTTTACCCTGCTGGTGCGGGCGTTTCTGCCCCGCCAGGTGGCCGTCAGCCCGAATTTGGAAGACCGTAAAGTTCTGGAGCGCTATCTGGCCCTATCCGCCGAAGATTACCAATTGCAGATGCTGGTAAACCTCGCAGAAACCTATAATGCCAACAAACAGCGGGTAGACGATATTTCGCAGACGCTAAAATATGCAGCATACGCGACCTGGAGCGTGGCTGTGATCATTCTGGCCCACATGATTGCGGTGTATTTCCTGGGGTAATTAATCAGACGGCAAATGGTTCGGGTGCAGGCTGGGTGCGGCTTCTGGCGTTGGTGGTGGGCGATCGCCCATTTCAGTACAGCCAATGAGTTAGGATCAATGGATAATTCGGCATGATGACAGAGTTAGTTCACAGCGTTAGTCGGCGATATCAACGTTAATACTGCGATTTGCTTTTGGGTAGCCTTGGGTTATGAACTCTGAGCACACTGATATTCCTTCCCCTGAAAATCTAGACAGCAACCGGATCAGCCTGCCTGAGCCAGATGCTGAAAACATTACGGTCTTAACAAAGGCGTTGCCCAACGAGCCAATCCTGCCGTGGCACCGTTTCGACTCACCATGGCTCAACATGCAGTCGCCCGAAGTAGAAGCCGATGGGGCGGCAAACGGGGCAGACACGCCTGGGGAGGCAATGCAGCCCGATGGCCTGTATGACCCGGAGGAGGCTGCCCAACTCTCCCTGTTTGCGCAGCCATCAGAACCAGCGCTGGCAGAAGATCCCCCAGCGACCTCGCATAACGACCCCAAAAACAACTCAGACGCGGCAGAGGCAGCAGATACGGCAGAGGCAGCAGACGCAGCGATCGCCACTCCCCCCGCCGCCGCCCCAGATTCTCCCGCCGCCGTCGATCCTCCCATTTCCCTATCTGTGGCGCACAAACCCGCCGTTTCTACAACAGCCGCATCGCCCGTCAATTCGTCCGAATCATGAATCAGTACCAAACGATTCTGGGGATTCAAACTACCGGCAAGACCCTCTGCCGGATTACCGCCCAGGTGCAGCGGGCAGTTGCTGAATCTGGCATTGAAGAAGGTATCTGCCACCTGTTTTTGCGCCATACCTCCGCCAGCCTGGTGATTCAGGAAAATGCCGACCCGGATGTGCTCAAAGACCTGGAAAACTTTTTCGCCAAACTGGTGCCGGAGGGCGATCGCTACATTCACAGCACCGAAGGGCCAGACGACATGCCCGCTCACATCCGCACCGCCCTCACCCACACCTCCGAGCAGATTCCCATCGCCCACGGTCGGCTTTTACTGGGAACCTGGCAGGGCATTTACCTGTGGGAGCATCGCCAGCGACAACATCAGCGGGAGATTGTGGTGCATATTGTGGGCAAGTAGTTGAACTGAGAATCAATGCGCCCTACTATCATCACCCTGCCCCTGACGACGCTGGCCTCTGGCGATCGCCTGTTCCTGCAAGTCTATGAATTTACCGGACGCCAGCCCGGTCAGACGGTTTACCTCCAGTCCAACCTGCATGGGGCCGAAATTGCCGGAAATGCGGTTATCCATGAGCTGATTGAGTTTTTCAGAGGGCTGGACGAGACCCAGCTTCAGGGCACGGTTCGCCTGCTGCCCATGTGCAATCCCGTGGGGGTAAACCAGCGCTCCCACCAGTTTGCGTCGGGGCGCTTCAATCCCTACGACGGCAAAGACTGGAACCGCATCTTTTGGGACTACGAAAAAGAGGGGGACGACCTGCTGGAGTTTGCCCAGATCCACCTCAACCTGGATGTGCCTACCATCCAGCGCCATTACCGCCAGCGCATTCAGGAGCACTTTGAAGCGGCGGCAGCGGCGGTGCAGTCCCCAGCGGGGTTACCCTTTGGCGATCGCTACCGCTACCTGCTTCAGCGCCTCTGCCGGGATGCGGACTATCTGATCGACCTGCACAGCTCCTCCAACCAGGGGCTGACCTATTTGTATTATTTTCGCGATCGCGACGACAGCGCCAAGTTTTTTCTGCTACCCGCTGGCATTTTGCTGGACGAGTACGACGGGGACGCCTTCGACGAAGCCTTTATGAAGCCCTGGTTGGCCCTGGAAACCTGCTTCGCCAAACTGGGGCGGCCCATTCGCTTTGAGGTGGAGGCCTGGACGCTGGAGCTGGGCAGCGGCATGCAAGTCGATGCTGACGCCGTGGCCAAAGGGGTGCGGGGAATTAAGAACTACCTGGTGCAAAAGGGCGTGCTGGCGATCGCCAACTACCCCGTAGAGCAACCGTCCTACCACGATATGCGATTCACCACGAGCAGCAAGGTGACCCGCTACTACGCACCTACGGGCGGCATCGTCCAGACCCGCGCCCCCCTGGGAAGCCTCGTGGAGCCAGAGCAGCCTATTTACGAACTGCTGACCTTTAACCGGCAAGGGGAGTTGCCCTCGGTGGTGAAGGTACTGGCCGGACAGGGCGGGCTGGTATTTGACCTGGCCACCAACCAGGCGGTGAACGAAGGGGAGTATGTGTTGGGGATTCTTTGAAAAAATCCTCTAAAAGAACTCGTTCATTTTTCAGGGAAGCCTGCTTGTGGAGGAGTGCCTGGCGGGGCGGTGGGGCGATCGCCCCCGTACCATCGCGCTAGCCGCTGGGGCGATACCCCCAGGAAGTAGCCTCCCAAAATGAGCTGATTGATCACAGTCGTTTTTACCACCCCCAGCTTTTGCCAGCGCCGTCCGGAGGTGCTGACGGCGGCGGGGGCAATGGCCACGGTACCGAGCTGGCGCAGTCGGCGCACCAGGATGACATCTTCCAAAATGGGCAGATCAGGAAAGCCACCAAGCTGGCGGAAAGTGTCGGCCCCCAGAAATAGAGCCTGATCTCCGTAGGGGAGCTGTCGTCGGCGCGATCGCCAGTTGACCCCCCATTCCACCAGACGCAGCCCCGGCTGGTCGCCCCAAATCTGCAGCTCAAAGGCTCCCGCGATCGTACCGGGCTGCACCAGGATCTGCCGGATGTGGGTAATGGCCTTGGGCGGCAGGAGGGTGTCGCCGTGGAGGAAGACCAGAATATCCCCAGCGGCGGCGGCGGCTCCCTGGTTCATCTGGTTGGCCCGCCCCGGTTTTGTGGGAATGACCCTGGCACCCATGGCCTTCGCCAGTTCGGGGGTGGCGTCGCTGCTGCCGCCATCCACCACAATCACCTCCACCCCCCAGGCAGCCTGGCTGGCCTCCTGGACACCCTTTAGAGTGGCTTGAATGCGGGCAGCCTCGTTCAACGTGGGGATGATCAGGGAGATGCGCTCGGTGTTTTCCGGGAGCGATCGCCCCGAAACCCGTTCCCAGATCGGGAGATCGTCGGGATAGTCCACATCGGCCAGGGGGGGCAGTTGGGCCACCGTAAGACCGAGGCGGTGGGCGATCGCCAGGGTTTGTGCCAGGACGCGATCGGTGCCCCAGTCGATGCCCTGAAACAGGTCGGGAATGGGGCGCTGCAGGCCAATGAGATAGTAGCCCCCGTCTAGAGCAGGGCCAAGCACCAGGTCATGGTGTTCCAGGGTATCCAGGGCCAGGGCCAGGCGGGCGGTGTCCAGCTCAGGACAGTCGATGCCGATGGCGAGGATGCGCTGCTTCCCTTCCTGGGCAGCGGACGTAAACGCTCGGATGAGGCGATCGCCCAGATCTCCCTCACCCTGGGGGCAGTACTGCCACTGCTGACCAAGCCACTGCGCCATCTGACTGGGGCTGCCGTTGCTGTAGCGAATTTCCACGGAAGCCGACCGCTGGGCCATGAGCTGCTGCGCCTGCGCCAGGGTATGCTCGGCCATCTGTCGCTGAAGTTCTGCTGCCCCCCTCGCCCCCAAAGCGGGGATCAGCCGGGTTTTTGTGGCACCGACCTGGGGATAGCGCGTAATGATAATGAGGTGATCAGTCACAGCGAGAGAATTGTAAGGGAAGGAGTGGGCAAGGAGGGACGGGAGACAGTGGCTGTCCCCAAACGATCCGTCCAATGTTCTCGCATCATAAGCCTCGATACACGGAACTGGCTTAAGCCTTTCTGAGAAGCACCGGTATTCTCTATAAGAAAATAATTCTTACAGAAGCCACCTTGGGAAATTTGCGGAAATGTTCCCGTTTCTTGCAGCCAGATTGGTGATTTATGTCACAGGTCATTTTGATAGATGTCACGTTTTGCCCAGAGGGCTGATCACTGAGCTAAACGGTGAATAACCCGATGATGCAAGCATCGCGGATATCGCGGATAAGAAAATTCAAGCAGAGCTAATGCATCCGTAATTGCCTGGGTAAAGCTCAGTACATCGAGACCTTCTTTATTAAAAATTATGAAAGGCTTCCTCTCGATCCTTGTGCCTGGCCCACCAGCTCAAAGCGATGCTGTGCTCACAAAATAAATATCGGGGAGGACCTGTGGTGCTTACGACGACTCAAACGAGACGGGCTTCAATGCTGACAATGGCATGGGTATATCAATTGACTCGACCGCTGGCGGGCCTCATTCTAGCGCTGGGGTTAGTAATTGGCGGGCTTTCGGGCTTATCGGCCCGCAGTATGGAGTTCGCTTCCTTACCAGAACAGTCCTCTGCCTCCGCCAACGAAGTTCAGGGGTCACTCACGGAACCGCCTACTCCATCCAGCGGCAGTTTCCCGGAAAGCGGTGTTTACCTGTATGGCCAGTCCCCGGAACCCAACCAGATCGGCAGCGCCTACGCCGTGCTGGAAGTGGTTGGCGATCGCACTGTTGGTGCTTTCTACATGCCCCACTCATCATTCGACTGTTTCTATGGCGAAGTGCGTCCCAACCAGCTTGCTCTCACGGTAGTAAATAGCTATGAACAGGTGGCTTACGGTTACTCGGTTGCCCTACAGCGGGATGGGGCGATCGCTTCCGGCCAAAACGCCATCAACCCTCCCACCAAGCTGGCAGGTTACCACCGCATTGCAAATTTGAGCGATCGCGATCGCGCCATCCTTAACACCTGCCGCACCACTCACCAGGAGCAACTCTAAACCCCATACAATCTATCACCCTGTCCAAGGTAAACAGGTCGGCAAAATTAAATTCATGTCACTAAACATCTCGGCAGGCAGTGAGCAACCGCCGCAAAATGGGGAAAAATGAGACTGTCCCTCAACAGTTGGGGGAGCGATTAGAGGCCCTGGCAACTTTGTCAGGGTTTCCTTTCGAGAAGTCTTCGCGGGAACTTAACCTGCGGGAGGCTTGACAAATTCATTTAGCAGCGCCCATGGGATCTGGTACAATCAGGGACTTGCAGCCGTTCGCAATCTGTCTGAAGGAGAACCCTCATGGCCCGCATGTACTACGACACCGATGCCAACCTCGACCTGCTCACAGGCAAAACTGTGGCCATCATTGGCTACGGTTCCCAAGGCCACGCCCACGCTCTTAACCTCAAAGACAGCGGGGTGAATGTGATAGTGGGCCTGTACGAAGGCAGTCGCTCGGTGGCCAAGGCAGAAGCCGAGGGGTTGACGGTCAAACCGGTGGCAGATGCGGCAGCGGCGGCAGATTTGATTATGATTTTGCTGCCCGACGAAGTGCAGAAATCGGTCTACCAGAGTGAAATCGCCCCTAACTTGCAAGAGGGTAACGTTCTGGCCTTTGCCCACGGGTTTAACATCCACTTTGCCCAGGTGGTGCCCCCGGCCCATGTAGATGTGGTCATGGTTGCGCCCAAAGGCCCTGGGCATCTGGTGCGGCGTACTTACGAGCAGGGGCAGGGGGTGCCCTGTCTGTTTGCGGTGTATCAGGATGCGTCGGGGCAGGCTCGCGATCGCGCCATGGCTTATGCCAAGGGGATCGGCGGTACCCGAGCCGGTATTCTGGAAACCTCCTTCCGGGAAGAAACAGAAACCGACCTGTTTGGGGAGCAGGTGGTGCTGTGCGGCGGTTTGAGCGCCCTCATCAAGTCGGGCTTCGAAACCCTGGTGGAAGCAGGCTACCAGCCGGAGCTGGCCTATTTTGAGTGCCTCCATGAAGTGAAGCTGATTGTGGATCTGATCGTGGAGGGTGGGTTGGCCCAAATGCGCGACAGCATCTCGAACACAGCAGAATATGGCGACTACACCCGTGGCCCACGCATCGTTACGGACGAAACTCGGGCAGAAATGAAGAAAATTCTTCACGAAATTCAAACCGGCCAGTTTGCGCGGGAATTTGTGCTGGAAAATCTGTCTGGCAAGGCTGGCTTTACCGCCATGCGGCGGCGAGAAGCTGAGCACCCCATCGAAGAGGTAGGCAAAGACCTGCGGGCTATGTTTAGCTGGTTGAAGAAAGTGTAAAAGACAAATCAGGATTCATGCCATGACTGACCTGGCGATCAATGAGACGACTAGCGAGGTGAATCGCAGCGATCGCCTGGATGTGGAGGCTGTCAACCAGCTCATGCGATCGCGCCGCTCCACCAAGCCCCGGCTGTTTAACGGCGATCGCATTGATGACGCCATCGTCTGGCAACTCCTGGAAAACGCTAACTGGGCACCCACCCACGGCCTCACCCAACCCTGGCGGTTTACCGTGTTCACCCAGGCGGGTCTGGAAAAGCTGGCCACCTTCCAGGCAGATCTGTATAAGCGCCTGACGCCCCCGGATCAGTTCAGCGCCGATAAGTACGCCCGCCTGCAAGACAACGTGCTCAAATCTTCCCACGTCATTGTGCTGGGGATGAAACGGCAGGCCGCCGGTACCATTCCTGAAATTGAGGAAATTGAGGCGGTGGCCTGTAGCGTACAGAACCTGATGCTGTCGGCGGCGGCCTACGGCATCTGCTCGTTTTGGGGATCGGGGGGCGTCACCTACACAGACGAGCTGAAGGAATTTTTGGGGCTGGGGGAGGGCGATCGCTGCGTTGGCTATCTCTACCTGGGCTATAGCGACACCCCGGCCACCAGTAGCCAGCGATCGCCTATTCAAGACAAAGTGCAGTGGATTGCGAAAAACGAAGGTTAGAAAACCGGGG
>JAYKGU010000240.1:0-7378 GCA_035285585.1 Synechococcales cyanobacterium | reverse complement strand
CCATACATTTCGCAGAAGGCGGCACAATGGAGGATGACGTGCGACGGGTGTGATGATGGTTTCTGATTTTCAACCTCTGCTCGCTGGCGATCGCCTGATTCCAGAGGCACCAGAGGGCTTTAAGTCTGGCTTCATTGGCATTATTGGCCGTCCCAATGTGGGCAAGTCTACCCTGATGAATCAGCTCGTGGGGCAAAAAATTGCCATCACCTCCCCTGTGGCCCAGACCACCCGCAACCGTCTCCAGGGTATTCTCACTACCGACCAGGCCCAGATGATTTTTGTAGACACGCCGGGGATTCACAAGCCCCATCACCAGTTAGGGGAAGTGCTGGTACAAAACGCCAAAGTCGCCATTCGCTCCGTAGATGTGGTGCTGCTGATGGTGGATGGCTCGGTGCCCATGGGCAAGGGCGATCGCTACATTGTCGAGCTACTGACCGACCTGCCCACCCCCGCTATTCTGGGTCTGAATAAGATTGACCAGTTTGAGCAATCCGGGGCTGATGCTGCCGCTATCACCCAGAGCTACTCTGAGGTGGCTGACTCCCAGGGATGGAACCTGGCCCGATTTTCGGCATTGACGGGGGAAGGGTTAAGCAGTCTCCAGGAGCTGCTGAGCGATCGCCTCGAACCTGGCCCCTACTACTATCCCCCCGATTTGGTCACGGATCAGCCGGAGCGCTTCATCATGGGCGAACTGATTCGCGAGCAAATTCTCATCCATACCCGCGAGGAGGTGCCCCATTCGGTGGCGATCGCCATTGACCGGGTGGATGAGGAACCCGCCATTACCCGCATCCTGGCCACGATTCATGTGGAGCGCACTTCCCAAAAGGGCATTCTCATCGGCAAGGGTGGCCAGATGATTAAGACCATCGGCTCTGCCGCCCGTGAACAAATTCAAAAGCTGGTGATGGGCAAGGTTTATCTGGAGCTATTCGTGCGGGTGCAGCCCAAATGGCGACAGTCGCGCACCCGGCTAGCGGAATTTGGCTATCAGTTGGACGAATAGGTTGGCTGCTTTTACCGAAACTTTGTATTCCCAATCCGTGTGATAACGCAACATAAAGATGACTGACCGTGCCCACGACCTGCATTGGGGAATGGCGGTATATTGAGGGCGTCAAGTTATCAACGTATTCCGCAGCGTGGGTTAATCTTCTCCTGTCTGGAGGCACCCACGGGTAGGGGCAAATGACCATTTGCCCTACAAACGGTTCAAATCTAGTCATTTGCCCCCGTGGGCAGTTCAAATTTAGCGGTAAATACCTAGCAAGGCCCGATTCCCCATCGGGCAACCTACAGAAAAATCTAGAAAAATTGCGGTAAGGCGAGGCAATATTCATGAATGCTCAGCCCCTATTGGATCTTGGGTCATCTGTGCTGACGGTGGTGCTGCTGGCGATCGCCCTCCTGGTGGTGCTGGTGCCGGTGCTGGTGCTGGCAGTGGAGGTGCTGGCGGCTCTCTTTTCCCCTCGGCCAGCTCCAGCTACTGTGCCGCCCGCTGCCGATCCGGTTAATCTGGCCATCATCATGCCCGCCCACAACGAGACGGCGGTGATTCGCCCCACCCTGGAAGCCCTCAAAACCCAGCTTCAGCCAGATCAGCGCCTGATTGTGGTGGCGGATAACTGCACCGACGACACCGCCCAGATTGCGCGATCGCTCCAGGTAGAGGTGATTGAGCGCTTTGACAACGAGAAGCGGGGCAAGGGTTATGCCCTTGATTATGGCCTGCGATATGTCGAAACCAGCCCGCCTGACGTGGTGATTTTCGTAGATGCCGACAGCGAGGTGGAGACTGGGACAATCGCCCGGTTGGCCCAAACGGCGATCGCCACCCAGCGCCCCGTCCAGGCCGTTTACCTGATGGAAACGCCCCCCCAGCCTTCCCCCAAGGACATGGTCTCCGCCTTTGCCTTCAAGGTGAAAAACCTGGTGCGCCCCCTGGGCCTGTGGCGGCTGGGCCAGCCCTGCCTGCTCACGGGAACGGGCATGGCCTTTCCCTGGTCGGTCATTCGCTCGGTCGATCTGGCCAGCGGCAACATTGTCGAGGATATGAAGCTGGGGTTTGACCTGGCGATCGCCAGACATTCCCCCATCCTGGGGCTGGATGCCCTGGCGATTGGTCGCCTCCCCCAGCAGGCCGATGCCGCCACCAGCCAGCGCACCCGCTGGGAGCATGGCCACCTCAAAACCCTGTTGACCTATGGCCCGCAGCTCTTCCGTCAGGCTATCCAGCAGGGGCGTCTAGATCTGCTGGCCCTGGCCCTCGACCTGTGCGTGCCGCCCCTGTCCCTGCTGGTGGTGCTTTGGGGCGGGGTAACGGGGGTTACCCTGCTGGCGGCTCTGCTGGGGCTGAGTGCCGTACCTGCGGCGATCGCCCTGGTGGCGGGTGGGCTGCTGATGCTCGCCATCCTTGGTGCCTGGGCAGGCTTTGCCCAGACCGATCTGCCCCTCGGCGTGCTGCTGAAGGTGCCGCTGTATGTGCTGTGGAAAATTCCGCTGTACCTGAAGTTTTTAGGTGGTGGCCAATCCACCTGGGTGCGCACGGAGCGGGATGCGGCGACTCCGCCGAAACCCTGAACAGCGCAGTAACAAATTTTGATTGAGTCAGTCCATCGGGTGCTTGATGGCGGGGCGATCGCCCGGGCACCCCGGTCGGTGGTGCCGTGCAGTTACTTTTTCAACAAACGAAAACCCTATATTCAAGCCTAAATTATGGAAATTGCCTATCTGGTTAACCAATACCCCAAAGTCAGCCACAGCTTTATCCGCCGCGAAATTGCCGGAGTCGAAGCCCACGGCGTCACCGTCAAACGCTACTCTATTCGCTCCTGTGAAGGCGAGCTGGTGGATGAGGGCGATCGCGCTGAATTCACCAAAACCCACATTTTGCTAAACGAAGGACTTCCCAGGCTTTTCCTGAGCTGCCTTGTGCTGGCCCTCACCCGCTTTCCCCAGTGGGTCAGAGCTTTGAAACTGGCGGTGAAGCTTGGGCTGGCTTCCCATCGGGGGGTGCTGCACCACCTCATCTACCTGGTGGAAGCCTGCCGATTCTTCCAACTGGTGCGGCGGGACGGCATTGGTCACGTCCATGCCCATTTCGGCACCAACTCCACCACGGTTGCCATGCTCTGCCGCGAGCTGGGCGGCCCCTCCTACAGCTTCACGGTACACGGCCCTGAGGAGTTTGACTGTCCGCAGGCGCTGGGGCTGACGGAGAAGATTCACCGGGCCGCTTTTGTGGTGGCCATCAGCTCCTTTGGCCGCAGCCAGCTCTATCGCTGGTGCGACTATCCCCACTGGTCAAAAATCCAGGTGGTGCGCTGCGGCGTCGATGCCAGCTTTGTGAAGGAGCCGATGACGAGCATTCCAGAAGCGCCCCGTCTGGTGTGCGTCGGTCGTCTCTGCGAGCAGAAGGGCCAGGTGCTGCTGGTGGATGCGGCTCGCCAGCTTAAGGAGGATGGCTACCCGTTTGAATTGGTGCTGGTGGGCGACGGGGAGATGCGCCCCACCATTGAAGCGATGATGCGGGACTACCAGCTCCAGGATTGCATCACCATCACCGGCTGGGCCAGCGGCGCACAGGTGCGGCAGTATCTGCTGGATGCGCGGGCGATGGTGCTTCCCAGCTTTGCAGAGGGGCTGCCCGTGGTGATTATGGAGGCTTTGGCCTTGAGCCGTCCGGTGCTGAGCACCTACATTGCGGGAATTCCTGAACTGGTGGAGCCGGGCAACAGCGGTTGGCTGGTGCAGGCCGGTTCGGTAAAAGCCCTGGCGGAAGCGATGAAAACGATCCTGCAGCTTCCCCCCCAGCAGCTGGAGCAGATGGGCAAGGTGGGCACGGTGCGGGTGAACCAGCTCCATAACGTCACCATTGAAACAGGGCGACTGGTGTCCCTGTTCGCCGCAAGTCTGGAGAAGGCCCCAAGGGTCTAAATAATAGACATGGGGATTTAACAAAAGATTATACCAATCCGTAGGGGCGGAGCATTTCGGCAGTAGGTTTAGAAGAAGATCCAGAGTTTATTACGAAATGCTTCGCCCCTACAACACGGTGCCCTTGGGTGAATTCCCGTTTCTATAACGTTTCTTCTAAAGGGGGCTGACAGCGTCCCGAATCGCACCTGAGGCGTGCCCGCCGCTGCGCCATCAGTGCGGACAGGTTGGGCCGTCCGGTGAGGGGGAGCCGCCAGTCGGCCCAGCGGGCATAGAGCCAGTCGGCGATCGCCCCCACCCCTGGCAGGCGAGTGACCGCATACACCCAGCCCATGCCCAAAACTTCGTAAACCCGCCGAAAGACTTCCAGATCACGGATCACCGTACCATCGGGCAGCAGGGCGTGGATGCGGCCCATTGCCGTTTCAAAGTCAATGCCGCCGTGGTCGTCAGGGTTGTAGCGATCGCTCGCAATATCCACAAAGGCCACCCGCCCCCGGCCCGCATCCCGCTTTTGCAGGAAGTTGACCTCCCGCAGGCAGAGGGGACACTCCCCGTCGTAGAGCAGCTTGATCTGCCAGGACGGCGGAGTGGGCGAGCCTGGCGCTGAGGGAGAAGCCTGGGTTGGACTGGCGGGATTGGGCAGCGATGAGGGTGAGGACATTTGTTTACTTTGATTGCAAATCAGGACGATTACTTACAAGTATTTTACAAAACTTAACGATACCTGGGCGGAATGGGGGGCGATCGCCCGATGATGGAGACAACGTTATCCGGAGGTCACTTCACCCTTAGCATGGCAGGTAGTCATCCCGTAATTCTCGACTTGACGATTGTGCTGGGCGCTTCGGCCCTGGGGGGCTTTGCGGCCAGTCGGCTGCGGCAGCCCGTGCTGCTGGGCTACCTGATCAGCGGTTTAGTAGTCGGCCCCTTTGGTCTGTCCCTGCTTAGCGACGACACTCAGATTCAGGCGCTGGCGGAAATTGGCGTGGCGTTTCTGCTGTTTGCCCTGGGGGTGGAGTTTTCCCTGGCAGAACTGAAGCGGGTCAGGGACGTGGCCATCCAGGGCAGCCTGCTGCAAATTGGGCTAACCATTGCCCTGGTGATGGGCATTACTTCCCTGACGGGTTGGGCCGAGGGCCTCACCCAGGGGTTCTTTCTGGGGGCGGTGCTGTCCCTCTCTTCCACGGCGGTGGTGCTGAAAACCCTGTCGGAGCGGGGGGAGATTAACACGCTGCATGGGCAGATCATGCTGGCCATCCTCATTGCCCAGGATCTGGCCCTGGGGGTAATGCTGGCGATCTTACCCGCCCTCAACCAGCCGGAGAACCTGTGGGCCACCCTGGGGGCGGCGATTCTTAAGGTTACGGTGTTTCTGGCGGCGGCGATCGCCTTTGGTCGCTGGGTGGTGCCGACGCTGATCCGCTGGGTGACCGGTACGGAAAACATGGAGCTGTTTCTGCTGACGGTGATCGCCCTGTGCCTGGGGGTGGCGCTGGTCACCGCCGGTTTGGGCCTGTCCATCGAAATGGGTGCGTTCGTCGCCGGACTGATGATTGCCGAAATTGACTATTCCGACCAGGCCCTGGCCAAGGTGCTGCCCCTGCGGGATACCTTCGCCAGCCTCTTTTTCGCCTCCATCGGCATGTTGGTGGACCCCAATGTGCTGCTACAAAACTCCCTGCTGATTGCCGAGCTGGTGGTGCTGGTGATGCTGGGCAAGGCCGCCATCGTGCTGCCCATCGTGCTGCGCTTTGGCTATTCCCTGAAGACGGCCATCATCACCAGCCTGGGCATTAACCAGATTGGGGAATTTTCCTTCGTGCTGGCCCTGGTGGGGCGGCAGCTGGGGTTCATCGGCGAGCGGGAGTATCTGCTGCTGCTGGGCACCACCGCCATCACCCTGGTGCTCACCCCCCTGGGGCTGAAGGTCGCGCCCCACCTGGCCGATCGCCTCTTCCGCGTGGCCTTCCTGCGCCAATTTCTCCAGCGATTTGAGCGACCCAGGGAGCTGACCCTACCCGAGCGCATTCAAGATCATGTAGTCGTAGCGGGATACGGACGGGTCGGGCAGGTGATCGTCAAAATCCTGATGAGCCAGGGGTTTCCGGTCGTTGTCATCGAAAACAGCGAGGCGGCCATCCAGCGACTGCGGAATCATCAGATCCCCTACGTATTTGGCGATGCTGATTCAGAACTGGTGCTGGAGAAGGTGCATCTGGACCGGGCCAAGGCGCTGGCGATCGCCCTCCCCGACCCCGCCAGCACCCGCCTGCTGCTCCAGCACGCCCTCGACCAGGCTCCTCACCTGGACGTAATTGCGCGATCGCACACCGACCGGGAAATCGACCTACTCACCCAGCTGGGCGCACGGGAGGTGGTGCAGCCAGAGTTTGAGGCAGCCCTGGAGCTGGGTGCTCACCTGCTCCACACCCTGGGGAAAACGGAGCCTCAGATCCACGATGTGCTGACGGAGATTCGGCGCGATCGCTACCTGAGCGTCCGCCCCGATCGCGCCCAATCCTAGGGCATCGGCAGCTTTCAGACACTTCCCTTTCTGGAAAAGGCTCTGCCCTTTGTCAAGGGCGGGATTGTTTTTTGTCCGCAGATTTCGCAGATTTCGCAGATATAGCCCTACGGGCTAAGGTTTGTGTGTGGAACCCCCGCAACGCGGGGGTTCCACACTTCTTGAACGTCCTAACGCGAAAGCGTAGCGCTATAGTACGAATGAATAGTTTCCCTGCCCCTGCCAATTCTCCATCTGCGTCCATCTGCGAAATCTGCGGATACATTGCGGATATATCAGACGCGATTGCTGCGACAGGGAATACTTACACACTTCTTCTGGTTTTGCTCTAATATGTATGGCACCTGTGGCGTAGATTTGGCGATCGGAATCCACAACCATTTCTGGGCCGCTCGGTTTCAATAATCAGTCTCAAGCATCAACTACAATCCCAAATAAGTAGAACTGCATTGAAAAACGAAGGCTAGAAAACCGGGGCGCTCCCCCGGTTTTCTAACATGAATTTCATTGTGCTGACCTACTTATCTAATCCACAAGCTAATCACAAGGAGTCAACGATGCGCTGGCAGCTTGGCCGTCGGAGTGAAAATGTCGAGGATCGTCGGGGTCGTCGAGTCTCATCCCCGGTTGTCGTGGGCGGGGGAGGCTTGGGGGTGCTGCTGCTGGCGGCGATCGTTATGCTGCTGGGAGGTGACCCCACAGTTCTTCTGCAGTCCGGTTCGCAAAGCGACCCTTCTGCGCCCCGCTCTCCCCAGGAAGATGAGTTAGCCGATTTTGTCTCGGTGGTTCTGGCAGACACCGAAGATACCTGGAATGAGCTGTTTCAGCAGATGGGGGGCACCTACGAAGAGCCAACTCTGGTGCTGTTTACCGATGCGGTCGATTCGGCCTGCGGGTTCGCCCAGG